>JAYTPS010000110.1:0-3575 GCA_043747155.1 Flavobacterium sp.
GGAATATCGCTGTATAAAATAAATTACCTAATTTTTTTGGGTGTAAATAAGATTGAAAATGAATTTAGAAAGTCCGAGAATACCTGTTGAAAAATCAGCTCAAGAATTATTTGATTTATTGAGCGATGTGAGAAATTTCGAAAAGTTGATGCCTGAAAATATTGCTAAATTTGAAGTTCTTGGTGACGATATTTTTAATTTTGGATTATCTGGTATGCCTGAAATAAAATTGAGAATTAAAGACAAAATTCCTAATATTAAAGTGGTTTTAAATGCTGCAAGTGACAAACTTCCTTTTTCATTAATAGCCAATATTAATATCATTACAGATAATTCCTGTGAAGTGAAATTAGATTTTGAAGGCGAATTTAATTCGATGATTGCCATGATGATAAAAGCACCAATTTCAAAATTTTTAGAAACTTTGGCAACCAATATGAATAAATTGTAAAATAAACATTAAATAAATTTTCAAAACCTTTTACTATTTTTAAAAGGTTTTTTAATGTTTAAAAATTCAAAAAACAACTACAAAAAAGAAATGCTTACCTTTGCACCCAAATTATAAGTAAAATGAGCACTTTTGAGCAGTTTAATCTTCCTAAATCTTTGCAAAAAGCAATTGACGAATTGGGTTTAACAACACCAACACCAATTCAGGAAAAATCTTTTTCATCAATTATGTCTGGAAGAGATGTTATGGGAATTGCACAAACTGGTACCGGAAAAACATTTGCCTATTTACTTCCTCTTTTAAAACAATGGAAATTTATAAATACCGATTCTCCAAGAATTGTAATTTTAGTTCCAACTCGTGAGCTAGTAGTTCAAATTGTTGATGTAGTTGAAAGTTTAACCAAATACATGTCGGTAAGAACACTTGGAGTTTATGGTGGTGTAAATATCAATACTCAAAAAAAGCATGTTCGTGAAGGAATTGACATACTGGTTGGAACTCCAGGTAGAACAATGGATTTGGCACTTGACAATGTTATTAGATTTGATTCTACACAAAAACTTGTTATTGACGAATTTGATGAAATATTAAATTTAGGATTTCGTTTTCAAGTAACTTCCATTTTAACGATGATAAAAGGAAAACGTCAAAACATTTTATTTTCAGCAACAATGACAGATGATGTTGATGAAATGCTAGAAGATTATTTTGATTTTCCCGAAGAAATAACTCTTGCAGCTTCAGGAACACCATTAGAAAAAATTGAACAAATTGGTTATTATACTCCTAATTTTTTAACTAAAATTAATTTACTAAAAGGATTGCTTCTTAATGATGAAAGCATGAGTCGCGTTTTGATATTTGTAAACAATAAAAAAATTGCCGATTTAGTTGCTAATAGTATCGAAGAAGATTTTCCAAATCAATTTGGAATTATTCACTCTAATAAATCTCAAAATTATCGTTTAAACACGATGGCATCTTTTCAAAATGGAGAAATAAAAGGAATAATTACAACAGATGTTATGGCTCGTGGATTGGATATTTCTGATGTAACACATGTTATAAATGTAGAATTTCCAGAGGTTTCAGAGCAATATATTCATAGAATTGGAAGAACTGGTCGAGCCGACAAATCAGGAATTGCAATTAGTTTTATTTCGCCAGGTGAAGAAGAAATTCAAATTCAAGCCGAAGTTTTGATGGAAAAAGAAATAAAATTTATTGATTTCCCAACTAATATTGAAGTTGCAGTTCGTCTTTTAGAATTTGAAAAAGACAAGAAAAAAATGAAACATTTGCTTAAACGACCAAAAAAAGAAGGTGGCGAAGCATTTCATGAAAAATCTTTAAAAAATAAGCAAGTAAACCTTGGCGGACCAGGAAAAGTAAAACCAAGAAAAACGAAACCTACCAATCGCGGTGTCGAGAAAAAAAGAGACGCTAAAAGAAAGAAAAAATAATTATTTATTAATTGACAATTGTTTACTGCATATTTCAGAAGTATATTTGTGGACTTATTTTTGCAATTAAAGAAAATAGATAATAAAATTGGGGTCGACTGGTTTTGACAGCAAGTGGAATTGAACAGTAAGCACGTCGAGCATTGAATTTTGGCTCGTAAATATCAATTTTCAAAACATATAAACGGCGAAGGAAACTACGCTCTTGCTGCATAATCTGAACTATAGTAAGATTGGCCTTGTTCCTATAAGATAGGAAAGCAGGATTTACCACGAAAGCTTTGGTTTGTGGCGGTCGATAAAGGTAAATCGTAAAGATAAACCTAAGAACAACAATGCTTTGTGGTTGTTACGAAAAAATTAGAAGATAAGTATTTTGTGGCTGTTTTTGGCCCAGCAGAATAACGAAAATTAAATCAGAAAATAAGCGTGTAGAAAGCTCTTTGATTGCTTGTTTGGACCCGAGTTCGATTCTCGGCGACTCCACTAAAGGATAATTCATTTTGGATTATCCTTTTTTTGTTGTAGAAAACGTTCTACAGTATATTGTAGAAAACATTCTACCATGATAAAACCAAAAATAGTATAACCTTCGTATATAGAAAAAACAACTATATATGACAACTTTTCAACTTGATAATAACGTAGTTCACTTTAATAAAAAGTTTGGCATAATCACTAATAAACAGGTAATTATTACCAAAGGCACTGATCAAAATAAAATAAATATAAACTCAATTAATAATGTTAATTTAATTAAAAGAAGAGTTTTTTATTTAAATTTACTTTTACTTTTGATGAGTATTTCAATATTTACTTACACTTTATTTTTTTTAAAATCTGAAATAGTAGAAATGTATTATTCATTAATATTTGTTTCAATGGTACTTTTACTATTTTCATTAATTCATAAATTTTACATGTATGTACTTGTAATTAAAGAAAAAGATCACGAAGTTGTAGAATTAAAAACCACACAAATACATCGCAAGTGTATAAAAGAATTTTACTATAAAATTGTAAAACAAGTTCCTATTAAAAATAAAAATTAGTTTTCTGGCATAGCAACTTCGCCTTTCCAATTCATGAAACCACCATCTAAGTTATAGGTGTTTTCAAAACCCATTTGTTTCATTATTGCGCATGCTTGGCTACTTCTTGCTCCTGCTTTGCAATAAACATAATAGTTTTTATTTTTATTTAACGCTTCTAAATTATAAATAAAACCTTGACCTTTGTATATGTCATTAAAAATTGCATTAGGAATACTACCTTCTGCACATTCTTCATGTGTTCTAACATCTAGTATAACAGCATTTTCATCTTCACCAAGTTGTTTTTTCCAATCAGATTGTGATAAATTCATTTTTTTTATTTTTTTCAAAAATAGTAAATTCATTTTCAAACCAAAGCTTGGAAAATTTAATTTAAAATGATTAACAAAAAAATAACATAACATTTGTATATACAAATAAAAATTATTTTAAATTTGCATAATCAATTTGATACTATATTAATGAATATTGAAGAAGTAATAAAATCAACAGTTTCTTTGGAAGAATCAAAAAAAGTTATATTAAACTTTAGTTATACGCAAATTGTTATTAGTGATAAATTTCATGAAATTATAAAACCATTTGATATTTCTAAAGAAC
>JAYTPS010000111.1:0-6321 GCA_043747155.1 Flavobacterium sp.
ACTAAGACGCAAAGTCACAAAGTTTTTTTTAAATTTAAATTAATTTTCTTTTCACTACTATTTGCGTTAGGGATTATCTCACATTGTGTTTATTTTTAATTGAGTTCGATGAACTACGTTTGAGGCGGCATCCTTTTGTGAAACCCAAGTGGAACAAAATATATAGCCGAAAGCACGACCAGTCATTGCGAGGCACGAAGCAATCTGGTAACACCCAATCTTAAAAGCAAATTAGGAATGTTTTATGCTACATTTACTACAGTTTCTATTTGTGGTGCGTAACGTTTTATCGTGGTTTCTACACCTGCTTTCAACGTCATTTGATTGACGCTACAACCTGTGCAAGCACCTTCAAATCTAACTTTTACGTGTTTTTCGTCGTCTATTGAAACCAGCGAAATATCGCCACCATCAGAATTTAAAAAAGGACGAATTTCTTCTAATGCTTTTTCGATATTTAGTGTTAATTCTTCGTGTGTCATAATTTAAAGTATTTAATGGTCGGTTTTTAGTTTAAATTTTAGTATTTCGATTGAGTAAAATGACTACTAAAATCTGCAAACTGAACACTATTTTTTAACTGCAGAGCAACCTGCCATTGTTGTTATTTTAATTGCTTCTGTTGGAGCAAGATTTGAATTTCTATTTACTGTTTCCTGAACTACGTTTCGTGCTATTTCTTCAAAAACTTTTTCTAAAGGTGAAGCAGTTTGCAATGCTGCTGGACGACCATAATCGCCAGCTTCTCGAATGCTTTGTACTAATGGAATTTCGCCAAGAAAAGGAACTTGTAAATCTTCGGCAAGGTTTTTAGCACCTTCTTTTCCAAAAATATAATATTTATTATTTGGCAACTCTTCTGGTGTAAAATAAGCCATATTTTCTATAATTCCTAAAACTGGAACATTGATGGCTTCTGATAAAAACATAGAAACACCTTTTTTTGCATCTGCAAGTGCAACGGCTTGAGGCGTGCTTACAATTACCGCGCCAGTTATTGGTAAAGATTGCATAATTGAAAGATGAATATCGCCTGTTCCTGGTGGAAGATCTATTAACATAAAATCTAGTTGTCCCCAATCGGAATCAAAAATCATTTGGTTTAAAGCTTTGCTAGCCATTGGTCCACGCCAAATTACGGCTTGGCTTGGAGCTGTAAAAAATCCGATGGAAAGTAGTTTTACTTCATAACTCTCAATAGGTTTCATTTTAGATTTTCCATCAACAATTATCGAAATTGGTTTCTCGTTTTCTACATCAAACATTATTGGCATACTTGGACCGTAAATATCTGCATCCAAAACACCAACCTTAAATCCCATTTTAGCTAAAGTTACAGCAAGATTTGCAGTTGTGGTTGATTTACCAACACCACCTTTGCCAGATGCAATAGCAATAATATTACTTATTCCAGGTATAACTTTTCCTTTTATTTCGTTTGGATTTTCTTTAGCTTCGACTTTTATATTTACTTTTACAATTGCTTGTTGAGAAAACAGTTCGTGAATGAGTTTTTTAATATCATCTTCGGCACGTTTTTTTATGTGCATTGCTGGAGTTGCAATAGTAAGTTCGACCACTACTTCGTTGCCAAATGTTAACACGTTTTGAACCGCTCCACTTTCGACCATGTTTTTTCCTTCGCCAGCAATAGTAATGGTTTCTAAAGCTTTTAGGATTTCTTTTCTATCTAATTTCATTTTTAAAAAATTCTAGTTTTCAGTTATCTTTATTTAAACTGATTTTAGATTGCAAATATAGTGAGAAGTTTAGAAAGATGAGAGTTAGAAGATGGAAGTTTTATTATCGTTAAATAGTTAGTTTCTATAATAGATTTGTAATTATTTGTAACTTTAAAAAAGATTAAGATAAAATTATAAATCCATTTCAGGTGACCAAAAAATCTTATCAAAATCTTGAATTTGATTTTCAATAACAACAACTCCTTCGTTTTCTAAAAGTTGTTGCATAAGATTGCTACCGTCGAAATGCATTTTTCCTGTTAGCAACCCTTTTCTGTTAACTACTCTATGAGCAGGAACATCTTCAAGATTGTGACTTGCATTCATCGCCCAACCAACCATTCTAGCAGAACGTGCTGTGCCCAAAGCTTTAGCTATTGCTCCATAAGATGTAACTTTTCCGTAAGGGATTTTTCTTGCAATAGAATAAACTCTTTCAAAGAAATTATCGCCCATTAGAAATAATATTGCACTACATTAAACAAGGTAATTACAGCTACTATTGCAGTTATTAACCCTATTATTTTATTCATATTTTGCATAAAATAATCGGTTTTAGTCTTCATTTTATTAAAAAAAACAACATATAAATAAAACATTGAAAATGAACCTAAAACCACTCCAGAAACTAAACTATAAATTGAAAATGTATCGAATAAAAAAATATTATAGGAAGCTAACGTTATACTTACAAATACATAATATGGAATTGGAAAAAAATTGATTGCCGAGATTAACATTCCCATAAAAAATCGACTTCTTTTACTTTTTAGTTGAATAGATTTTTTTTCTTTGGTAGATGGGTTTTTTGCAAAAAATAAAAAATAAATAGATAGAATTGTAAAAATAAATAATCCAATTTCGCGAAGCAAAACAACAATTTCTTGATGACTATTAATGTATTGAGCAAAGATAATCGAGATATAAGTTTGAAAAAAGACAACGGTTAAAGCTCCTAAAACAAATACCATTGCCCTTTTTCTGCCGTCAGTTAAATCGACCTTTGCGGCAGTCATGTTTATTAAACCTGGTGGAATAATACCAATTACTCCTGCAACAAATCCCGATAAAAGAGGAATAATTATACTCATTAATATTAGTTTAAATGCAGTCGAGATTTGGATGAAATTTGAAAAATAATATTAAAATTTTTACATTTTTAATACAAACGAAAAATTATTTTATTTTGAAACGAATATACGTAATTGATTTATTAATTTCCAAATATTGTTTTTCGTAGAATGTTTGAATTTCAGTCACTTCACTTGGAGATCCTTCATTTATATATACATTATGGTTGGCATACAAAACTTCATGACCTTCGCCATGTAATAATCCAAGAGTATAACCATGCATGAACTCTGAATCGGTTTTAAGATTAACCACTCCTTCTTTTTTTAGAATTTTTTTATACAATTGCAAGAAATCAGAATTGGTCATTCGGTGCTTTGTACGTTTATATTTTATTTGTGGATCGGGAAATGTAATCCAAATTTCATCTACTTCATTATCATCAAAAATGTAATTTATAAGTTCAATTTGTGTTCTTACGAATGCTACATTATCCATACCTTCGTCAAAAGCTGTTTTAGCACCGCGCCAAAATCGTGCACCTTTAAGGTCAATTCCAACAAAATTTTTTTCAGGAAAACGTTCAGCAAGTCCAACAGAATATTCTCCTTTACCACATCCTAATTCAACAATAATTGGATTGCTGTTCTTGAAAAAATCAGCATTCCATTTTCCTTTTAATGAAAAATTATTGGTTGTAACTTCTTCTCTTGATGGTTGAAAAACATTGTTAAATGTTTCGTTTTCTTTAAATCGTTTTAATTTATTCTTACTTCCCACAACTAATTTAATATTTTGACAAAATTAAGAAAATATAAACTATTAGAATTTTTTTTATCTTGCCAATTGAAAACTAATTTTTTTTTTAAAAAATGTCAACAAATAATTTTAAAAAAAATATACTTGTAGCAACATTAAATTGGGGTTTAGGCCATTCGACAAGGTGTATACCTATACTTCGCGAATTGGAAGAAAATGGTTTTACACCCATTATTGCATCAGATGTAATTGCTTTGGAGTTACTTAAAAAAGAATTTCCTCATTTAAAAAGTTTAGAATTACCATCTTATAACATTGAATACCCAAAAAAAAGTAAGAATTTTAAGTGGAAATTGATAAAAAATAGCCCTAAAACAATAAAAGCAATTTTATCAGAAAAAAAAATCGTTGCCAAATTGATAACTGAATTTAATCTTAGCGGAATAATTTCTGACAATCGACTTGGTGTTTATTCTAAAAAAGTTCCTTCTGTTATATTAACACATCAATTAAATGTTTTATCTGGAAAAACAACTTGGATTTCTAGTAAAATGCATCAGTTTTTTATTAAAAAATTTACCGAATGTTGGATTCCCGATGTTGATCATTATCCGAATTTATCAGGTAAATTAGGACATTTGAGAAACACAAAACTCAAATTAAGACATATTGGAGTTTTAAGCAGGTTCGAAAAAAAAGAATTGCCATTAAAATATAAATTGATGGTAATACTATCTGGTCCAGAACCACAAAGAACATTATTAGAAGAAAAATTAATTCAGGAGTTAGAAAACTACAAAGAGAAAATAGTTTTTATAAAAGGTATTGTTGAAAAAAATCAAACTATAGAAGTAACTAAAAATATTACTTTTTATAATTTTATGCAAACAGAGCAACTTGAACAAACATTTAATGAAAGTGAAATGGTAATTTGTCGCTCAGGATATACAACAATTATGGATTTGGCAAAATTAGAAAAAAAAGCTTTTTTTATTCCAACTCCAGGTCAATATGAACAAGAATATTTGGCAAAAAAACACAAACGAGAAGGATTAGTTCCTTATTCTAAACAAAAAGATTTTAAATTGGATGATATTCTTGCTGTAGATTTGTATGCTGGTTTAAGAAAAATAAAATCAGAAACCGATTGGAAAGAGTTATTTGCTTTTTTCCAAAGTGAATGAAAACTCTGATGCTTTACCAAACTCACTTTCAACATAAATTTTTTCTTTGTGACCTTCAATAATATGCTTTACAATTGAAAGTCCTAGTCCAGAACCACCTTCACTTCTTGCGCCACTTTTATCAACTCTAAAAAAACGTTCAAACAGTCTAGAAATATATTGTTGTTCTATTCCTTCGCCATTATCTTTAATTCTTATAATTATTTTGTTTTTCACCAAATCTTCAATTGCAACTTCGGTAGTTCCGTTGTTTTTGCCATATTTAATAGAATTCATAATTAAATTAGTAAGCACTTGTTGAATTTTTTCTTTGTCGGCAAATACATATATTGGCTTGTTGTATTTTTGGTCAAACATTAAAATAATATTCTTTTTATCAGCTTTCATTTCTAGTAAATCGAAAACGCTTTGGACTAATTCTACACAATCAAATTTAGAAAATTCCAAATTTAAATCACCCATTTCAAGTTTAGAAATCATGTCTAAATCTTCAACAATGTAAACCAATCGTTCAACTCCTTTTTCGGCTCTTTCTAAATATTTTTTTCGTAAATCTTTATCTTTCATTGCGCCATCAAGCAAGGTAGAAATGTATCCTTGTACTGTAAATAATGGTGTTTTTAATTCATGCGAAACATTACCTAGAAATTCTCTTCTATATTCTTCACGAACTTTTAGGTTTTCTATTTCAAGCTTTTTATCGGTTGCAAATTTTTTAACTTCTTTGGTTAGAGTAACCATGTCTGTAGTTATAGATTGGCTTCTAAGGGTAGATGAATCAAGTAAAGAAACATCATCATAAATCTTTTTTACTCTTCTATAGATAAAATGTTCAACTCTATATTGTAAAAGAAAAAACGAAAATATTGCAATTGTTAAGGCAAAAGAAACACAAAATTTCCATGAAAATATAGAAAACAAAAAAAGCAAAATAGTAACTAAAATAGTTGAAAATAGTGTAATATACAAAGTTGTTATTACAGCAAAAGCATATGTTTTTTTTAAACTTAAACTCATCTAATTGAAAACAATTATTTTTTATATTAAAATCACTTCAAAAATAGTGAATTTAAATTTCAAATTTATAACCAATTCCTTTAGTAGTTTTAAATAATTCTTCACCAATTTTTTCACGAAGTTTTCTAATATGAACATCTATAGTTCTACCGCCAACAATTACTTCATTGCCCCAAACTTTATCAAGAATTTCTTCTCTTTTAAAAACTTTACCTGGCTTGGATGCTAGTAAATAAAACAATTCGAATTCTTTTCTTGGAAGAACAATTTCTCGACCTTCCATTATAATTTTATATTCTTCACGATTAATTTCTATGCCGCCAACATTTAGATTTTCGCTAGATGAAGAGTCATCTTTAAGACGTCGTAACAATGCTTTTACTTTGCTAACCAATAATTTAGTTTTAATTGGTTTAGCAATATAATCATCAGCACCAGCATCAAAGCCAGCTACTTGCGAATAATCTTCGCTTCTTGCAGTTAAAAAAGTAATAATTGTATTGCTTAATTCTGGAATTTTTCTAATGTTTTCGCAAGCTTCCATTCCA
>JAYTPS010000112.1:0-4905 GCA_043747155.1 Flavobacterium sp.
AAAAGAGATTATTTTTTATTTATAAAAATAATTCAATCTTTAATATTAATAATGAAGTTACAATATGGGAAAAAGGTAGTTTGCTTAAAAAACATTTTAAACTTTTGATAGAAAATAAAAATATTGTAACGTTTTATTTAAATGAACAAGATTATGTTATTGGTCAATTAATTAAATTTGATAAAAATTATTTATTAATCAAAAATATTGGTATAGAAGGAGATGAAGATGGTTTTTCATACAATCTTATAAATAAATTAATTGGTATTAGATATAATGGAATTCAAGAGCAAAAAATAAAATTATTGATTGATAATATTTTGTTATTTTATGAATAATAATTTAGTAATATTTATAAAAAATCATGAAAGAAATCCACCAGCTCTACGAAGTATAAAAACCACCGCAAAGCTCTGCGATGGTCTTTGACCTCGCAGCATAATTAAAAATAAAAATAACTATATTTTGCATAAGTTTGTTTAAACTAAATAAATCAAGTTGTCGCAGATATATCAAACCAACTATAGCGCCAAACTTTATTCCGTGTCCATAAAGAATAAATCATACTAGAAACCACCCAATTTTAGTTTTGAAACAGCTTCTTTTTGATTGTACCAAAAGCCATTAAATTTAAATTAGCAAAAACCAAAAAAACTTTTTAAAAGAAAATCGCTAAAAGTTTCCTTTTTCGGCCTAGACTTTTACCTTTGTAGGTCAGAAAAAAAAGAAATTAAAAATGCATAAAGATAATAAACGCAGAGAAGCACTTTTATACCATGCAAAGCCAACTCCTGGAAAAATTCAAGTTGTTCCTACTAAAAAATATGCTACTCAAAGAGATTTATCATTGGCATATTCACCAGGTGTTGCCGAACCTTGTCTTGAAATTGCAAAAGATATAGAAAACGTTTATAAATATACTTCCAAAGGAAATTTGGTGGCAGTAATTACTAACGGAACTGCGGTATTGGGTCTTGGTGATATTGGTCCAGAAGCATCCAAACCAGTGATGGAAGGAAAAGCATTGTTGTTTAAAATATTTGCCGATATTGATGTTTTTGATATTGAAGTTGACACTAAAAACATAGATGAATTTATTGCAACGGTAAAAAATATTGCACCAACTTTTGGAGGAATAAATCTTGAAGATATTAAAGCGCCAGAATCGTTTGAAATTGAAAGACGTCTTGTTGAAGAGTTAAATATTCCAGTCATGCACGACGATCAGCATGGAACTGCAATTATCTCATCTGCGGCATTGCTAAACGCTCTTGAACTTGCCCAAAAAGATATTTCCGAAATAAAACTAGTAATTTCTGGTGCTGGTTCTGCAGCATTGGCTTGTGCAAACTTATATGTTTTACTTGGCGTGAAACCCAAAAATATAATAATGTTTGATGTAAACGGAGTTTTATTTAAAGATAGAACTGATTTGTCTGATTTACAAAAAAAATATAGTTTTGGTGAAAAAGGAGTTCAACTTGGCGATGCATTAATTAACGCCGATGTTTTTCTTGGACTTTCTGCCGGAAACATTTTGAAACCCAAAATGTTACTTGCCATGGCAGATAATCCAATTGTTTTTGCCATGGCAAATCCAATTCCAGAAATAGATTATAACATTGCTATACAAACTCGTAAAGATATTATTATGGCAACTGGTCGATCAGACCATCCAAACCAAGTTAATAACGTTCTTGGTTTTCCATATATTTTTCGCGGAGCATTAGATGTTAGAGCAACAAAAATTAATGAAGCTATGAAAATGGCAGCAGTTAGAGCTTTGGCTGCTCTAGCAAAAGAATCTGTACCAGAGCAAGTAAATATTGCTTATGGTGAAACAAAATTATATTTTGGTAGAGATTACATAATTCCAAAACCATTTGATCCAAGATTAATAACAATGGTTGCGCCAGCAGTAGCAAGAGCAGCAATGGAAAGTGGTGTTGCATTAAATCCAATTACAGATTGGCAACAATATGAAGAAAACTTATTAGAACGAATGGGTTCTGATAATAAAATGATTAGATTACTCATCAATAGAGCCAAAAGTGAACCTAAACGAATTGTTTTTGCCGAAGCTGATCAGTTAGACGTTTTAAAAGCAGCACAAATAGTTCATGAAGAAGGAATTGGACTTCCAATTTTGTTAGGAAGAAAAGAAGATATTCTAGAATTAAAAGAAGAAATTGGATTTGATGCCGATGTGCCAATATTTGATCCAAAAACTAAAGAAGAAGATAAACGCAGATTAAAATATGCCGATATTTTTTGGAAAGAAAGAAATAGAAGAGGAATTTCATTGCTCGATGCCCAAAAATGGATGAGAGAACGAAATTATTTTGCCGCAATGATGGTAAATGAAGGCGATGCAGATGCTATGGTTTCTGGTTTTTCTAGAAGTTATCCATCTGTAGTAAAACCATTAATGCAATTGATTGGAAAAGCGCCAGGAATTTCATTAATTGCATCCACCAATATGATGATGACCAATCGCGGACCAATGTTTTTATCAGACACGGCAATTAATCCTGATCCATCATCAGATGATTTAGCCAAAATTGCGTTGATGACCGAAAAAACGGTTAGAATGTTTGGTATGGAACCAGTTATTGCAATGGTTTCATTCTCTAATTTTGGTTCTTCAACCCATGAAAGCGCAAATAAGGTTAGAGAAGCGGTTGCTTATCTACATAAATATTATCCAGAATTAGTTGTTGATGGAGAAATTCAAGCCGATTTTGCATTAAATCCAGAAATGCTAAAAAATAAATTTCCGTTTTCTAAATTGGCTGGGAAAAAAGTAAATACACTTATTTTTCCAAATTTAGAATCGGCAAACATAACCTATAAATTGTTAAAAGAATTATATAAAGTAGAATCTATTGGACCAATTGTTATGGGTATGGACAAACCTGCACATATTTTTCAGCTTGGCGCAAGTGTAGAAGAAATGGTAAATATGGCTGCAGTTGCAGTTGTAGATGCTCAAGAAAAAAGCAAACGCCTAAAAAACTTCACAGTAAAAATAGAGTAGAAATTTAGGTTTTCTAATTCCAATTAAAGTTTTTTGCTATATTTGGATTGCATAAAAAGTATTATGATAGCACACATTCAAGGAAAATTAACCGAAAAAACACCTACCGAAGTTGTAATAGACTGTAATGGTGTTGGTTATCATATTAACATTTCGCTTCACACTTATTCGTTACTTCCCAAAACCGATTTTATTAAACTATTTACCCATCTTATTATCAAAGAAGATTCTCATTCTTTGTACGGATTTGTAGAAAAATCTGAAAAAGAAGTTTTTAAATTGCTACTAACCGTTTCTGGAATTGGAGCATCAATTGCTAGAACTATGCTTTCTTCTATAGAACCAAAACAAATTATTCAAGCATTAGCAAGTGGCGATGTAGGAACAATTCAATCAATAAAAGGTATTGGTGCCAAAACAGCACAACGAGCAATACTAGATTTGAAAGAAAAAGTGTTAAAAATATATGATTTAGACGAAGTTTCTTTATTTCAAAACAATACAAATCGAGATGAAGCGTTATCTGCTTTGGAGGTTTTAGGTTTTGTTAGAAAAGCATCAGAAAAAATAGTTGATAAAGTAATTAATGAAAATCCAGATGCAACAGTAGAAGTTATTATAAAACAAGCATTAAAAAATTTATAATTTTTGAAAACACATTACAATATAGTTACGCAAACGGTATTAAAAACGAGTTTAATTTTACTACTATTTTTTACTAGTTTTACCTCATTTTCGCAAGAAGATGAACCAGATTCTACAAGAGTTGGAAGTGATTTAGGAGAAATTAAGCTTGGTAATCCGCCAAGCATTGTTGATGCCTATAAGTATGATCCAATTACCGATAGATATATTTACTCAAGCACATTTGAAGGTTTTAATATTAATTATCCAATAATTTTAACTCCAAAAGAATATCAAGAATTGGTTCTTAGAGAATCTATGCGCAAATATTTTAAAGAAAAGTCAGATGCAATTGATGGCAGAAAAGAAGGAACAGAAGATGCTAAAAAGAATTTGCTTCCAAGATATTACGTAAACTCTGGTTTTTTTGCTTCCATTTTTGGCTCCAATACAATAGATGTAAAACCAACTGGTTCTGTAGAAATGGATTTGGGTGTTAGGTATACTAAACAAGATAATCCAACTTTTTCGCCAAGAAATAGAGCCACAACCACCTTTGATTTTAGTCAAAGAATTAGCATGAGTTTGCAAGGAAAAGTTGGAACTCGACTTAATGTTAATGCCAATTATGATACTCAATCAACATTTGCATTTCAAAATTTAATTAAATTAGAATTTGATCCAAGCGTAAATGGAGGAGAAGATTCTATTTTACAAAAATTAGAAATAGGTAATGTAAGCATGCCATTAAATAGTTCGCTAATTCGTGGAGCACAAAGTTTATTTGGTGTAAAAGCTCAATTTCAATTTGGTAAAACAACAATTACAGGTGTTTTTTCTGAACAAAAATCGCAAACTAAAAGTGTAACTGCTCAAGGTGGCGGAACTATTCAAGATTTCGATTTATTTTCTTTAGATTATGATTCTGACAGGCACTTTTTTCTTTCGCAATATTTTAGAAATAAATACGATTCGTCATTAAGAAATTATCCATTTATTGATAGTAGAGTTCAAATTACACGAATTGAAGTTTGGGTAACCAACAGACAAAATAGAGTAAGCACAACCAACAATAATCTTAGAAATATTATTGCACTTCAAGATTTAGGAGAATCGCAATTGCCAAGTTTACCCGATGCAAGTGTAGTGGCAATTAATCCTTTACCACTAGGATTTTTTAACGCAGCTTTAAATACACCATCTAATAATAGTAACAATGATTATGATCCCGAATTAATTGGAAC
>JAYTPS010000113.1:0-4008 GCA_043747155.1 Flavobacterium sp.
ATATTTCACAAAATTTCATAATCGTATCGAAATTTCAGGAAGCATTCATTATTTTTTCAATGACAATTTACATAATGCTAATGATTTTTCTATTGAGCAATGTATTGAAACAATCAATTTTTTAAAAGAAATTTTCTTTCTTGATCTAGAAAAATGCTTTGTAATCAATTTAGAATATGGAGTAAATATTTTACCAAACATTCCAATAAGCGAATTAATATTGAATTTAATTTACCACGACAGAAATCCGTTTATTAGAAATTCAGAACATAATGAGAGCAGAGTAGCAGGATTTTCTAAATACAAACAAGCAAAAGCATATAACAAAGGTGTGCAATTTCCACAGTTTTGTAATGAGAATACTTTTAGATTTGAGATTAAAACAGCTCAAGCAAAATTTATAAAACGATTGGGTATAAAAACATTACAAGATTTAACCAATCCTAAAAGTTACGATGCTTTAATAAATTCATTATTAGCTGAATGGGATAAAGTTTTATTATTTGACAAGTCAAAAATAGTAGATGATAAATTTACAAATACAAACTTTTGGGAAGAAGCAATTTTAGCTAAAAACCGCAACAAATTTAGATTACAAAAAATACTGTATTACAAAAAACTAGGTAAAGACAATCTACACGCCAACATTAGAAAAATCATTGAAAGAAAAACCAAATATTTAAAAAGTGTGCATATTCCAACTATTATAGATGTGGAAACTGCACAGGTAAGGATTAAATTTTAGTTTAAAACCAAACCTTGTTTTTTTACATAAACGATCAAATTAAATGCACTTTCATTATTTTACTTCAATTTGCTTTTTTGTATGTTTGTGGATTAATACTATTTCTAAAATTAATGTCAAATAATACAGACCTAACTTTTTTTACAAACGAACCTAACAATACTCTTTTAGATAGATTTAAGGCTACGCTAAAAGACACTCAACTTTTCGATGTATTAGTTGGTTATTTTAGAGCAAGTGGCTTTTACCAATTATATGAATCATTTGAACCAGTTGATAAAATCAGGATTTTAGTTGGGTTAAGTATAGATAGAGATTCTTATGATATTATGCAATATCATCATCAATCAGGTGTTTTGGATTTTGAATCGCATCAGAGAACAAAAAAGAAATACCAAGAAAATTTAAAAGAAGAAATTGAATCAAGTGATGAAAACGACAATAAATTAGAAATTGGAATAAGAAAGTTTATTGATTTTTTACGCACTGAATGTCCCGACCCAAGTTTGGACAAAGTTTACAATGGAAATGGTAAAAAATTAGAAATCAGAGCTTATCCTTCTAAAAATATTCACGCTAAAGTTTATATTGGTAGATTTAAACCAGAAGACAGAGATTATGGGTTTGTTGTTACTGGTTCAAGTAACTTTTCAGAATCAGGTTTTGTGGCTAATCGTGAGTTTAATGTAGAGCTAAGAGGTAAAAGAGATGTGTTATTTGCAGAAGAACAATTTAATACACTCTGGCAAGAATCAGTTGATATTTCAGATGATTTTATTGACACTATTACAACTAAAACTTGGCTTAATGACCAAATCTTACCTTACGAACTTTATTTAAAATTGATTTATGAATATTTAGAAGAAGACATAAATTTAGCAGATGAGTTCGAACCATTTTTACCAGATGGTTTTATGAAATTAAAATACCAAAATCAAGCAGCTGTTCAAGCAAAAAAAATACTCGAAACTTATAACGGTGTTTTTTTGGCTGATGTTGTTGGTCTTGGTAAAACTTTTATAACAGCACTTTTATTGCAACAATTGAAAGGTAAAACTCTAGTAATATGTCCTCCAGTGCTAAGAGAATATTGGAAAGATTCGTTATTTGATTTTGGAATTAGAAGTTTTGAAGTTGAATCTTTAGGTAAATTAGACCATATTCTAAAAAAAGGAATTGAGAAATACGATTATATTGTAGTAGATGAAGCGCATAGGTTTAGAAATGAAGGCACACAATCCTATGCCAACCTTTTAGATATATGTAGAGGTAAAAAAGTAATACTTGTTACAGCAACGCCATTAAACAATACTGTTGATGATATATTTGCACAACTTAAATTATTTCAAGCTCCAAAAAACTCAACAATTCCGGGTGTGCCAAATCTTGAAAAATTCTTTGCGGGTTTAAAAACAAAATTATCAAAGTTAGAAAAAACTGATCCCGAATATAAAAAGCTTATAAAAGAAGTTTCTGAATCTATCCGAAATAATATTTTGCGTTATGTTATGGTTCGTAGAACTAGAAAAGATGTAATGACTTATTTTAAAGTAGATATGAACAAACAGGGTTTAAAATTCCCTGAGTTAGATAATCCACAAAAGATAGTTTATGAATACAAAGGAGAATTAGAAACTATTTTTAATAAAACTATGGAAAAGCTTAAAGAATTCACTTATGCTAGATACACACCATTATTGTATTATATTGGTAACAAGACATTGAGTGAATTTGAAAAACAACAGCAACGAAATGTTGGTGGTTTTATGAAGGGTATTTTAGTCAAAAGATTAGAAAGTAGCTTTTATGCTTTTCGTCAAAGTGTTGATAGATTTATCATTTCGTATGAAAAATTTATTAAGATGTATGAAACTCAAAAGTTTGTTTACATCAGCAAAAAAATAGATGTGTATGACTTATTAGAAAGTGATGATATTGATAAGTTAGAAGCTTTTGTTGATGAAGACAAAGCTCATAAATACGATGCTAAAGATTTTAAAACTGAATTCATTACTAAATTAGAATTTGATTTAGAAATATTAAAAGAAATACAGAAAGATTGGGAAAAAGTAAAGGAAGACCCAAAATTGGAACAATTTATTTTTGAACTTAAAAATATAAAAGCATTAAAAAATAATAAACTTGTCATTTTTACAGAATCTAAAGAAACAGGCGATTATATTTATGAAGCACTAATTGACGAATTTCCAGATCAAGTGATGTTTTATTCAAGTAAAGGCGGAAGGCATAGTAATAAGAATTTAACGTCAAATCATTTGGTTTCCAGAGATTTGATTACTTCAAATTATGATCCAAATAGAAAAGGAAAAGAACAAGCCAACGATTTGAAAATATTAATTGCAACTGATGTATTAGCTGAGGGTATAAACTTGCATCGTTCCAATGTGTTAGTAAATTATGATTTGCCTTGGAATCCAACAAGAGTATTACAAAGAGCTGGGCGTGTAAATCGTCTAGGAAGTACATTCCCACAAGTTCATATATTTAACTTTTTTCCCACTACGCAATCAGACATACATTTAGGTTTAGAAGTAAACATTACCAATAAAATTCAAATGTTTCACGATATACTTGGCGAAGATGCTAAATATTTGAGTGATGGCGAAGAATTTGGAAGTCAGGAATTATTCAATACTTTAAATAGTAAAACTGCTTATACAGGTGAAGATGGAGAAGGAGATTCTGAACTAAAGTATTTAGAATTGATTCGGAAAATTAGAGACGAACAACCTGAGTTATTTGAAAAAATTAAAAACTTGCCAAAGAAAGCTCGTTCTGGTTTTCAAAAAGAAAAATTAGAAGATGATGTATTGATTACTTTTTTCAGAATAGGTAGATTGAAAAAATTCTATTTTAATCAGTTAGGTAAATCTAACGAAATTACTTTTTTTGATGCCGTAAAAGAACTAGTATGTAAACCAGAAACTAAAAAAGCAGCAATACCAAATGAGTATTATCATTTATTGCAAACCAATAAAACTCGTTTTGAATTAGATTCAACCGTTGGTGATGAAGAAATTAAGGGCAGTGGTGGTCGTTCTAATGCAAAATATATTGAAAATCGTTTAAAAGATACAGTATTTAAAAATTATAAAGGATTTACCGATTATGATGAAGAGTTTATTAATGGTGTAAAAGAAATGCTAACACTTGGTACTATTGCAAAAAAAACATCACAATCTATTAAGAAAGAGTTAGAAAAAACAATAGAACCTTTAGAAACATTATCAATTCTAAGAAAA
>JAYTPS010000114.1:0-5882 GCA_043747155.1 Flavobacterium sp.
ATTCCAATAACTTCAAATATTTTGCTATGTAGAGATGAAAAAGATAATTTTTTATTAAACTTAGCCATAGATGGAAATGCAGATTATTTAATAACTGGAGACAAAGATTTATTAGTTTTAAATAAAATTAAAAAAACCGAAATCATTACTATTTCTGATTTCATATTAAAATTAAATTAACAACCAACCTAACCATAACAATAATAAAAACAATTAAAAAATGAATGAAACAACAGTAAAAACAGGACATCCAAAAGGACTTTGGTATTTATTCGGAACAGAAATGTGGGAAAGATTTGGGTATTATTTAATGCTCGGAATTTTTTCTCTATACATGATTGATGGATGGAACAATGGCGGAATGGGATTTGATTCTGCTAAAAAATCAGATATTTATGGTACTTATTTAGGTTTAGTTTATCTAACACCATTTATTGGGGGTTTATTAGCCGATAGAATTTTAGGTTATAGACGATCTATTGTAATAGGTGGATTAATGATGTCTGCTGGATATTTTTTACTTTCAATTCATAGCACGACTACTTTTTATATCGCATTACTTTTTATAATTTTAGGTAACGGATTCTTTAAACCAAATATTTCAACACTTGTAGGAAATTTATATAGTGGTGAAGACATGAAAGATAAAAAGGATGCAGGTTATAACATCTTCTATATGGGAATAAATATTGGAGCTTTCATTTGTAACTTTGTGGCAGCATACATGAGAATCAATTATGGTTGGGGACACGCTTTTGCCGCTGCCGGAGTTGGAATGTTAGTAGGTGTTGCAATATTTTTAATAGGTACAAAACACATAAAACATGTTGATGTTGTAAAACCAGTACAAGCTGGAGATATGCCAACTTCTAAAATACTCGGATTAACAGTGCTTCCAATGTTTATTTTTGGAATAATTGGATATATGATTCCTGGTAATTTTTTAGGTTCAGATACTAATGATGCTTTTATTATTGGTTGTTTACCAGTTATAGGATTCTTTATTTATCTTGCATTTACTGCCGAAGCAAAAGAAAGTAGAGCAATAAAAGCACTTCTTGCAGTTTTTACATGTGTAATTCTATTCTTTGCAATTTTTCATCAAAATGGTGATGCTTTAACCGTTTGGGCAGAAGATCATACAGATAGAAATATGCCAGCTTCAGTTTCTAATGTTGCAGATAAAGTAGGTATGGCACAAGTTGTTGTAAATAATGATATAGTTTCATCAGATCAAACAACATTTGATGCAACAATTAAAGAAATGCGTGCCAAAGAAGAAGCAATGCCATCAGTTTCTGCCGAAGAATTAAAAGCAAAAGGTGCTTTTTCTAATGAAATTGGTCAATTGGAAAGTTCAAGAAAATATTTTGCTACTTTACCTGGAGATCAAGTTCCAGCTAAAGGAACCAATTTAAAATTATATTCAACAGAATTATACCAATCAATTAATCCATTTTGGGTAGTTGTTTTAACTCCATTAGTAGTTGGATTTTTTGGTTTTATGAGAAGAAAAAAGAAAGAACCAAGTACACCAACAAAAATATTTTTAGGTCTAGTTATTACTGCATTATCAGCATTAGTTATGGTTGGAGCTGTTTTTGCAACTAATGATATGACAATGAAAGCAAGTTCTTGGTGGTTAATTGCTTCTTATGGCGTAATTACTGTAGGAGAATTGTGTCTTTCTCCAATGGGATTATCATTGGTTTCTAAACTTTCACCTCCAAGAATTACGGCATTAATGATGGGTGGATTTTTCTTAGCAATTTCAGTAGGAAATAAGCTATCTGGAATGTTATCATCACTATGGGAATCAATGCCAGAAAAACAAAATTTCTTCTATTTAAACTTCGGATTAGTATTAGCAGCAGCAATTGCATTATTTTTAATGTTAAAATGGCTAAATGGTGTTATGAGAGAGAATAATGTTCAATAACAATTGCATAAAATAATTTTTAAAACCTCTAATTTTTCAGAGGTTTTTTTATATTTGTTACCTAATCAAATTTAAAAATGGAAAACAATCTTACTCTAGAAGACATTCAAAATTTTAAAGGAAAATATCCAAAGCAATTATGGCATTTGTTTATGGTAGAAATGTGGGAACGTTTTACCTTTTATGGAATGAGAGCTTTATTGGCTTTGTATATTTCACATCTTGTTTTATCTGCAGATTATAATCCTTTGTCAAAAAGCGAATTAGAAACTAAAAAAATAGAATTTCAAAAACAAAATAAAGAAGAACTTTCTCAAGGTCATCCGCGATATTATATTGAAACTTCGCAACAGAAATACCGAGATAATGCAGAAAGTACATCTAATAAAAAATATGGATTAATTCAAGCATTTATTTATGCAATGGCATTTGTTGGCGGAATGTTTGCAGATAGAATTTTCGGCTTTAGAAAATCTGTTTTTTGGGGTGGAGTTTTAATGGCAATTGGCACATTTATTATGGCAATTCCTGGAGCATTTTCTTTTTATCTCGGAATTAGTATACTTATTGTAGGTAATGGATTTTTTAAACCAAATATATCAACAATGGTTGGTTCTTTGTATAAAGATGACGATCCAAGAAGAGATGCAGGTTTTTCATTGTTTTATTCTGGAATAAATATTGGAGCATTATTAAGTGGACTTACTATTGCATATATTGGGACATCAGTTAGTTGGTCACTAGGATTTGCTCTTTCTGGAGTTTGTATGTTAATGGGATTGGGATTATTCTTGAAAACCCAAAAGCATTTGGGACCAATTGGCCTTCCTCCATTTCCAGAAAAATTATTTGAAAAATCAGCTTTTGGAATTTCTAATAATTTATTGGTTTATTTAGGTTCGTTATTATTTATTCCGTTTTTCTTTATTATGGTATATTATCCATTTGATATTGATTTTACTTTTCTTTTTGGAAATTTGAAAGATGCAAATGGAGTATTATTAAAAGACGAAGGAGGAAAATTATTGCCTTACTTAGTTCAATTTAGCGATTTGTTTATGATAACAATAGCGGTAATTATTTTAATTTATTTAGGAATTATATTGTCTAAAGTTAAAAAAGAAGAATTTGGTAAATTACTTGTAGCAATCATTTTAATATTATTTTCTGCATTATTTTGGTCTTTTTTTGAGCAAGGTGGAGGTTCTTTAAATTTCTTTGCAAATGGAAATGTAAATAGTCAAGGTTTGAATATGACTCAAGTTAATAATTCTATTAATGCTCTTTGGGTAGTAGCTTTAGCACCAGTAATAGGATTTTTATGGATTTATTTAAGTAAAAAGAAAGCTGAACCAAATACAATTGTAAAATTTGGATTAGGATTTTTAATATTGGGTTTAGGTTTTTTAGTTTTTTATTGGAGTAAATTTATTGCAACACCAAACGGATTGACACCGCTTTGGACATTCCTTTTTGCCTATTTAGTAATAAGCGTTGGAGAACTATGCTTATCGCCAATTGGACTATCGATGATTACCAAGCTATCGCCAAAAAGATTAACAGGAATGATGATGGGAACATGGTTTTTAGCAAGTGCTTATGGTCAATATGGTGCAGGATTAATTGGAGCAGCATTAGCAAAAGGAGATTCTACAGGTGAAAATTTAACCAATTCTCAAAAACTTATTCAATATACTGATGGATACCAAAGTATTGGATATATTGCAATTGGAGCTGGAATTTTATTAATCCTTATTTCGCCACTATTGAAGAAAGTTATGCAAGAAGCTAAATAAATATTTTTGTGGCATTTTGTTTATATGAATTAAAAATAAAAAAATCATGAAAAAATTATCTTTATTTATCTCTTTATTAATTTTTACAGTATATAGTTGTAAAACTCCAAGCAATAGTACTAGTAATTCAACATCTACAATTGAAAAACCTACTAATGCTGAAATTAAAAAAGTAAAATCATTCAATAAAGAGTTAGTTTGGCATACAGATATTAATAAAGCGTTTCTGATTTCCAAAAAAGAAAACAAACCTCTTTTTCTATTTTTTACAGGTAGTGATTGGTGTGGTTGGTGTATTCGTTTGCAAAAAGAAGTTTTTAAAACTCCAGAGTTTGATACTTGGGCAAAAGATAAAGTAGTGTTAGTTGAACTTGATTTTCCTAAAAAAACGGTTCAATCAGACGAACTTAAAAATCAAAATATGCAATTGCAGCAATTTTTTGCAGTTCGTGGTTATCCAACAGTTTGGTTTGCAAAATCTGGTTTGCCAGTTGAAGGTAAAACTAGTTTTGAACAATTAGGTTCTACAGGATATGTTGCTGGTGGACCAAGTAAGTGGTTGGAAGGTGCAAATCAAATAATTTCAAAATTTGTTCCTTACACTAAAGAAGAAGTTAAAGCTGCAAAGAAAGCTGCAAAGAAAGTTTAATTAATTTAATTCAATTTATAAAATCCTTTTTCTGTTGTATCATGAAAAGGGATTTTTAGTTTTCGGCAAGTGGCTTTCCATGCTTTTACATAAGTTTTAAAATTGGAAGCGTCAACAACAACTTGCTCTGGTTTCCAGTTGCTAAAAAGTCGTTCTAAATTTAATTTTGGAGAGTTGATTATAAGCAAAATATTTGGTTTTTCTTCTTTCAGATAAACTGAAAAACCATCTATCAACATTATTTTTTTATCATTAAAATAATATAAATTAAAAACTGGTTTCATTTTTTTTATTTTACAATAATTTGCAACTAAATAGGATTTTAACACTAAGTTATCATCAATATTTTTTAAAATACTGTCGTTACTATTCAGCACCACTTTATCACCATTTCTTTCAGTAATTATGGTATTTTTTCTTTTGTTAAAAACTATAAACTCATTTTTATTTTGACTTGAAAATTTAGCTTCTATGGCAATGAATTGTAGTAAAATTATAGCGGTAAAAGTAATAAGCAATTTTTTATAAGTGGGTTTCTTAATCCAGATAATAGTGCTAAAAATTAATAAATAACAACCCAAAAGCATAAATTTATTTAGTGGAATATCTCTAAAAATAAATTCTTCAAACGAAGCAACCCAAGCAATAATTTTATTTAAAAACCAAATGCTGTATTCTAATAATTTTAGTAATGGTAACCAAACTAAGTCGAAAGCCGCAAGCAACATTACAATTACTCCAATGCCAAGAATGAAACTCAACATGGGTAAAATTACAATATTGGTAGCGAAAAACAATCCTGGAAATTGATGGAAATAATAAATACTTAACGGAAAAGTACCTATTTGTGCTGCAAATGAAACCGTTATTATGTCCCAAAAGTAAATGGCTATTTTGTTTTTTGGCATCCAAATAGAAGCTAATAATGGCTGCAACCACACTATGAAAAAAAGTGCAACATAGCTTAGTTGAAATCCGATATCAAATAAAAAAGAAGGTCTAAACAATAATATTAGTAATGATGAAACCAATAAAGTGTGATAAATATTGATACTTCTTCGCAAATACATTCCAACTGCTACAAACGAAAACATAGTTACTGAACGAACAACAGAAGGTGCTAAACCAGCTAAAATTCCAAATGTCCAGAGTGATAAAATTACAACTGCCAATTTTAGAGTTAATCCTTTTGTATTATTGGGAATTGGCTTTAATAAAAATGAAATAAACAGTAAAATACAACCAACATGTAAACCAGAAACCGATAAAACATGTACTGCTCCAGCATATTGATAATCGTTTATTACTTCTTGAGAAATATCTTGTTGTTGTCCCAAAATTAATGCTATAACAACACTTAACTCTTCTTTGTTAAAATGGTTTTTCTCTAGATTTCTTATAATTTTATTTCGAAGTTTGCTAGCATAATAATTTACAGTTTTTTCACTATTTTTTCCTGTTTTAATAGCACTAGCATCAGCATAAATTTGAGCATAAA
>JAYTPS010000115.1:0-2665 GCA_043747155.1 Flavobacterium sp.
GTACGATTCATCAACTTTATCCAGGAACATAATCTTGAGAGAGAATTTGAAAACTCAAATTGGCTATTAGATTTTGAAAAAGAAGAGTCTGAATTTCCAAATCAAATTAAAAAGATTGAACAAGAGATTCAACATTTAGAAGCATTGCTAAAATTTTCTGATATTAACAATAATGAATCATTATCAAGATGGGCAGTTGAAAATTTAAAGTTTCCCATTTCCCACATACAAGAAAGTATCTTAATATATTTTCAAAAACTAGAGAGAACCAAACCTTCAAGAAGTAATAAATCAACAAGATATTTACCTTTCCCTAATGAATTATTTGAAGATTTAAAAATTAAAGAAGAAACAGAATCTGGATTCTGGTTAAATCTTGATGGTGTATATGAATATATAGATTTTTCTAAAAATCAACTTTTGAATGTTGATAATCATCAAAAACTTTTTGAACCATTACTAAATATTAAAAATGACATTGAAAATCAATTAATTCAGTTGAGTGATACTAAAAAGAAAAGTATAGTATTTAAAGACAATCTTTTTAAATTCAGTGGTAATATACGGGAACATATCAACCTATTTAAAAATAAAATTGAAGTCCTCAAGTTTCAAATAGAATCAAATATCAATATAAATGAAGACAATTTTAATCAACTAATAAATACATTTCTAGATAAAGATAATATTATTAAACTATATACATCTATCAATAAACTGTACGAAGAAATTATCAAGGAGGAAAATCATTCTAAAGAATTAATTTCAAAAATAAAACAATTTGAAAAAACTTTATTTAAACAATCTGATGAAATTACAATAGAAAAAATAACAGATAAAATTTCAGAAGAAGAAGAAGAATTAATTTTGGCAACTAAAAATATAAATGATTTTTATACTAAAAATGATTTTTCAGAAAATGATTTTGAAAGTGATTTTTTGACTTCTACTAATGATAATAATCACGAGCAATTATTAGAGTTTAAATTTTCAATTAGCGAAAAATTCAACGAATTAAAAACTAAAAAAGATGATACTAAAAACAAAATTGATTTAGCCGAGCTACAATTAAAAGAAACAATAGATCTCTATTTTGAATCATTTCAATCGATAATTTTTTTAGAAGAAGATATTGAAGAAAATACTAATCCTGACGAAGGAAACAATTCGATAAAAAATCAGGCTGAACGAGCAAAAATTGCATTTGAAGAACAATTCAAATTAGCATCGGAAAAATTAGTTAATGGAAAATTTGACGAAACATTTTCAATAGGACAATTAGCCAATTTAATGTTACCAACTGTGTTTTTAACATCTAAAATCGATGAGAATTTAATATCATCAAATATTACTGAACGTTTAAGTAAGCTTACAAACGACATTCAAGAAATTGGAGCTCGAAAAGTAGAAATACTAAATAGAGTTTTTAACGAAGTTCATAAAACATATAGCTCTTATTTAACAAAAATAAATCTGATTGATAATTATTTGAAAAATAAAAACAGAGCAATTACTGGAGGAAATAGAGCTTCATTACTATATACAAAATCTCTGGATTATCCGGAAAGTTGGTTAGGTACATTTAGAAAACAATTAAATAATCAAATTAGTAATATTGGTTTGTTTAATGAATTAAAAGAAGAAATCGATATCAATAAAATGATGATTAAAGCTTTTCAAGAAGTTGGAGGCAATCCTAAAGTTGAGCCAAAAGATTTGATGAATCCTAAATCATATTTCGATTTAGAATTTGATTTAAAACTTGATAATGGCGAAATAAATTCTGGGAGTAATGGTCAGACATACACAGCTAATGCCTTGTTAGGATTAGCTAGATTATCTCTAATTGAAGAAAAAAACAGAAAAGGGTTAAGAATAATGCCTATTGATGAAGCTGAAGGTCTGGGTAGTAATTATGATATGCTACATCAACTTGCTAAAAAAGAAAATTATCAAATTATAACTATGGCAATTGAAACGGCAGGTGATATAATAAATGGCGAACAATATATTTATATAATGAGTGATAATAATCTAGCAGATATGGATAGTTACGTACCTCCTTTCGCAATATTTTCTGATGATGTAACTGATAATATTGATTTGTTTTTACATAATAAAAATGACAATGAATAAAAATATTACCTGGAAAGAACTTAAAGCTTTAAACGATTTATATCTTTTAAAAAAGACCAAAGCAAATATTCAAGGACATCCATATATTAATTATTTACTTAATGATAAAGGAATTTTAGATTTAAAAAGAGACAATAATAAAATAATTATAACCACGGATAGATTTGAAAATTTTTATGAAATGAACTTTAAATTGCAATTTGATGCAACTAAATCATTTTTAGAAAATGAAGAAATTGAGATAACTGCAAAGAAGAATTTTACTTTAGATGACATTAAAACCTTAATGTTAATTAGTGAAAACAAGCTAGAAATTAAAAGCAAACCTACAAGTATTGAAGATTTTTCAAGTGAGTTTTTTGATAGTTCAAAATATTTAAAGAATAAAATGAGTGTCAAAAATGCTATTTTAAAAATTTTAAATATTAATAAATTTTCACTAGATGAAAAGGAAAATCAATGGAGATTAGTTGTCGATAATCAAAACCCTAAGGCAATTATACTTTGTGAAAACAAATCATTTTTAAAG
>JAYTPS010000116.1:0-2626 GCA_043747155.1 Flavobacterium sp.
TTTTAAAAATAGGACTTTAACTCCTATAAAAATATTTTAAACACCACTCAAATTTGTGTGTGCGGAAAAAAGTTAATAAAGTATACTTAGTTAGTTTTGGTCAAAATCTTAAAAAGATTAGAGAATGTAAAAATTTTACTCAAGCACAACTTGCAATAGATTGTGATTTTGATGTTTCTATAATCAGTAGAATAGAAAGAGGTGTAGTAAATACTTCTCTTTCAAACTTAAAATTAATATCAGATGCTTTGCAAATAGAGTTAAAAGAATTGTTTAACTTTTTTTAATTTTAAATCCACTCTGATTAGCATCAAAAGAATCAAGTTTTGATATAGAATTATAAATGTTAAACTTTACAATTACATTCTATAATTTTAAATATATTTCACTAATACTTAAAATATATTTACAGTAAATAAATTCATAATAGTAATACCTTAACCAAATATTTTTTTATTTACAACTGTTTACTATAAGTTCTACGACGTTTAGAAATAACTGGATCAAAGTGTTTCCATATTTGTTGTATTGCAAGATTATCTTCAAGTTCAGGTGTTCTAATACAATCTTTAATTCCTCTTTGGGTAAAAGTATTGTAATATTCATTAAAGATAATTGCAGTTACACCTTTGTTTTGATAAAATGGATCAACTCCAATAAGATAAAACAATACTTCTTTACTTTCTTTTTTAGCTTTTAATAAATGGTAAAATCCAAATGGAAATAACGTTCCATTAGCTTTTTTTAATGCTTCAGAAAAACTTGGCATTACTATACTAAAACCAACCATTTTATTGTCTTTATCCATTACAAATTTTATGTATTCGGGATTAATAAAACTAATGTACTTTTTTTTAAAATATTCTTTTTGAACATCTGTTATTGCAACAAAAGAAGACAAATTTACATAGGAAGCATTAAACAAATTAAACATTTCATCAACATAAGGCATTATGTCTTTGGTTTTAGTAAAATTTAAAGGTTTCAATTGGTACCTTTTTTTAATTAATTCTTGTGCTTTATAAAAAAATTCTGGTTTTACATTTTTAAATGGAAATTTACTTTCTATATATTCTTTTTCTTTTACATATCCCAATTGTTCTAGATGTTCCTTATAGTAAGGATAGTTGTACCAAGTAATCATTGAGCCAATTTCATCATATCCTTCAATAAGAACTCCAACTTTGTCAAGATTTGAAAATCCCATTGGACCTTCAACATATTCTAGATTATTTTTTTTTCCAAGTTCATACACTTTTTCTAACAATGCTTTTGTAACTTCAATATCATCAATAACATCCCACCAACCAAAACGTACTTTCTTTTTGTTTTGATTGTTTACTTCATCCCAATTAATAATAGCTGCAATGCGTCCAACAATTGTATTGTCTTTATATGCCAAATAAAAATATGCTTCTGCATTATCAAATTCAGGATTTTTAGTTTTATCAAACGATGCTAACTCCTCTTGAATTAATGGCGGAACCCAATAAGGATGGTTTTTATATATACTAAACGGAAACTTAACATACTGTTTTAATAATGCTTTTGTTGTTGCTTCTTTAATTGTAATCATTAGGGTTTTGTTAATTCTATTTCGTCTAATCGTTTTTTTGCCTTAGCTTTTTCTTTGCCTTTTTTACTTTTATCCTTTTTCTTTTTTTCTTTTTTGGCTTTAATCATTACATCTTTATAATTTGTATCTGATCGCCATGAAATTCCAACTCCACCATAAACTATTGCTGGTGTTCCTTTATAATTTTTACTAATTGAAGCATCAACTTGCAAATTTTTGTTTAATAAATAAGCTGCGCCACCTCTAAAAATTACATCGGCATAGTAATCACCTTTTATGGCTTTATTTTCAATAAATGCCGACCATTGTTCGTTAAATCCTTTGGTTAAAGTTATTATATATTCTAACGATTGAAAATCGGTTCCAATTTTATCCATAAAAACATTTACAAGAAAAACATAACCATTTCCAAAATGACTTTGAGAAATAACCATAAATTTAGGACTTATTACACTCAACCCTTCTTCTTTAGAAATAAAAGGATTGTTACTAAAATTCAAATTTACTCCGCCATAAACTGCAACTGCTGGTATTAATTGTTTCCAATTGAATTTATGATTGGCTTTCCAACTGTATAAGTTTACTTTTTCTTCAGCATATTTAAAAGGGTCATAAACCAAATATTTTACTCCCATAGTTGATGATCGTAAACCTGTTCTTTTTAAAGTTCCTAAATCATTTACATAACTATCATTTTGATAAGCAATTTCTAAAATAGTTTCTAACTGTTCTTTAAAAATTCCGTACCTTAAATTAAAATCAAGTCCAGTTCCGTTAGCATTATACTTTAAAACAGAGTGCTTTTCATTTAAAAAACTAAGTCCAGATTCTATTTGAATAACAGTTTTCCCTACTGCAAATGCTGACATTGATTCGCCTGGCCTATTAGAATTTATAACATCTGTATGTTGGGCAAAATTTTTTTCAATGCAAAATAAACTAAAAAGTACTATTAAATTTTTAAATTTCATCTAGGTTGGTTTTAAGATTTCAAAACGGATCGATTTCGGCGGTCTAGCGCGTGGCAGCCTGCTTTGGCAGCGTTGCATT
>JAYTPS010000117.1:0-3140 GCA_043747155.1 Flavobacterium sp.
TATGTTTTTGTTTACATCAAATATTAAATTGTTAGATAAATAATTTATTAGACTGGGCTTATCTGATGCTGTAAACCAATTGTTTTGCTCTTCAATAGAAAAAAATTTTCTTAGTAATGGAATTTTATAATCAAATTTAATGTTTAACTTTTGCTCAAGATTTGTATAAAATTCGTCTAAAGTTTGCAATTGTTCCTTTGCCTGCCATACTTCTGTAAATCTTTTTAATATAACTGGATTGTATAACCCAGCTGCAACTCGTGAAGAATTTTGAGATTTATTATCAAAAACATAGACTGATTTACCTCCATTAATTGCTGTTTCAGCAAAAGCAATTCCAGCCAATCCGCAACCAACAATTATATAATCATATTCCATAAAAAAACTCTTACCAGCAAAGGTAAGAGTTTTAATTTTATTTGAAGAATACTATTAATAATTCCACATATCTTGCTCAAAGTTTCGAATCTTTTCTTTAACTCTTTCAGATTCTAATAATTGCATTTGGGCATTATCTTTCATGTAATCTTGAATCGTTCTATCACCATAAACATTTTCTTCTTTATAAATCACACCGCTAAAACGACGCGAATTTAATAAATGGTCAAATGTAATTGGCATAGCTGAATTCTTATCATTGAAAGCTTTAGCATCATGCAATACATCTCGAATTGCAGGAAAGTAAACCCAAAATAATTCAATTACATCTGTATTTCCTTTAGCTTTATCTCTAGCTTCAGTTGCTACTGGACAAATAGCAAGTAGTCTATATTTTAATTCGCTTTGACGTTTATCAAAATACCAAAATCCTTTAATATAATAACCTGATACATCGGAAGCAGATAATTCTGTTTCATTGATATATTGTTTGTCTAAAACTTTTCTTCCAGATTTATAATCCTCATAATAGTTATTGAACTCATTAATACCTTCAGGAATTGTATCTGTAAATTTGAACACACTTTCCATATCTTTTAATGATTTTTTAGTATTAAAATAATCATCAGCATAGACTTCAGTGATTTTACCGTCTTTAATTCCGTTTAAAAGAACTTGAAATAATGACCTTCTTTCTTTACCCACAAAAGCAGTGTCTACAGGATAATACAAAGGAAAATTTACTCTTTCATCAAGATCAATTTTTTCCCAAGTAGTTTTTCCCATTAAAACATCTCTATCATGAACATAGCCATAAGGAAGAGGTTTGTCATTATCGGATTCTAATTGAGCTGCCGATTTTTTACCAATTTCTTCTGGTGTTTTAGCATTCAATAAATTAGATTGTGCAAAAGAAGTTAAACCTCCTAAAACACTAAAAACGATTAATAAAAGATTTTTTAATTTCATAATTTTATTCTTTGATATTTAAGTAATCTAATAACGACAATCTTAAATTTTTATTGTATTTCGTATATAGATGGCGAAGCAGTTTGAGGTGCAACATCAGCTCCAATTACTTTTGTTTTGATATCTGAAATTGTAATTTGATCACCTTTTGTAGCTCTTGCCAATGCAGCTTTACATCTACCATCAACTCTATCGCCATTAACTACTATAGATGCTTGACCTGGTACTTTAAATGCAAATTGAACAACTTGAAATTTAACATCGTAAACAAAATCTGGTAGTACTGCAGAAACTTGAGAAACTTCTAAACGAGATTTTGCTCCTCTTTGTATTCCAGGAGTTCCTCCAATTGCTCCTTGAGGTGCAGGAATATTTTTAATTCTAAAAACTTTTTTGTCAGCAACAGACTTACCATCTGACATTTTACCAGTAACATTAACAGTTACCTCAGTACCAGAACCAGGAATTAAATTATATTTCCCATTTCCACCAGCTTTTGATAAACCTGCAGCAGAAGCACTAACATTATTGTCCCCAATTCCTGCAAATGAAATTGTCATAGGGTTCGCTAAACCTCTGTAAACTACATTCATTTTGTCAGCAGAAATATTAGCAGAATTTGGTCTTGGAATTACAACATATTTACCTTCAAATTTTAAAGCAATAGGTTTTTTATCTTCCATAAATGTAAATTGACCATTTATATTTTGTTCTCCAATCGCACCAGCAGTCATAGAAATTACAGCCTGTCCATTTTCAATTTTTCCTGGACCTTGAAATGATGTAGGTTTAGTATTTTCGTCATAACGACCTAAAACAACTTTACCAGTTACAGTTTCGCCTTGAAAATATGCACTCTTATCTAACACAACCAAAGCAGTATAATTTTTCATTGACGAAGCATCAACAGCAGCTTTACCTAATAAAGCATTATAACTATCATACTCAGCTTTTTGAATATCATTTTGCCAAGCAGTCAATTTAGCTAATGAAGCAATACCAGGAAAACCTTCAAAATGATAAGCAAGATATTTTTTTACAGTTCCTTCACTATCTTTAATATCATTTGTGTTAAATTTTGATTCAATTTCCTTAACAACTCGTGTTAATTTATCATTTCCAGCAGTAGCAGCTTTCATATCTGCAACATATTTATTCATAGCGCTAACTATTGCACTTCCTTTTGATGAATAAGCATCGCCTTTAAACCATTGCTCATCGATGTATGACCCTTTGTCCATAGCTTCATATGGCAATTTACCAGTTTCTTTATCTATCTCAACACCATTTGTTGCATCAGCTTTTAAAGATCCAACATATTCATAAAAACTCTTTGAAATAGAAGCAATTTTCTCGGCTCTATTTTTAGCTTCTCCAAACATTCCAGCATTTTCAGTACCTTTTTGTTCAATTGTTTGTAAAAGTGATTTATTATTTTCAATTGAAGCTACATTTGAACTCTCGAATTTTTCATTCATTAATCCGAATGCTGATAATACTTCTTTTGACATATTTAATGCCAACATAGCGATGAATACCAAGTACATTAGGTTAATCATCTTCTGTCTAGGGGTTAATTTTCCTCCTGCCATTTTTTCTAATTAGTTTAGTTTAAAATTGTTTAATTTAAAAATCTTAGTTTAAAACTAATTATCCTTTATTGCTCATTGCAGAAAGCATTCCACCATATACATTATTTAATGTAGAAAGATTAGATGTCAAAGACTGCATTTGGTCTTTCAATTTAAGATTGTTTTCAGCTACTTCATTATTTATTTGAGCATTTTTCTCAG
>JAYTPS010000118.1:0-14266 GCA_043747155.1 Flavobacterium sp.
TTTTAAAAACAAATCCAAAGAATGTTGCCGGAATTAAGTTATTTCTAGGTTCTTCAACCGGAAACATGTTGGTTGACGATCAAGAAACGTTGGAGAAAATATTCTCTTCTACCAAGATGCTTATTGCTGTTCATTGCGAAGACGAGGCTACGATTAAAGCCAATTTAGAACGCTACAAACTGCAATTTGGAGAAGATATTCCTGTTGAAGTTCATCATTTGATTAGAAGTGCCGAAGCGTGTTATTTATCTTCATCAAAAGCGATTGCTTTAGCGAAAAAGACCGGAGCACGATTGCATATTTTTCATCTTTCAACGGCAAAGGAAATGGAATTGTTTACCAATAAAATTCCGTTAGAAGAGAAACAAATTACCGCCGAAGTTTGTATTCATCATCTGTGGTTTTCGGATGAAGATTATAAAACCAAAGGAAATTTTATCAAATGGAATCCAGCCGTAAAAACAGCAACCGATAGAGAAGCACTTTGGAAAGCCTTACTTGACGATACTATTGATGTAATAGCAACCGATCACGCACCTCATACTTTAGAAGAAAAAAATCAAGTTTATACGAAAGCACCTTCTGGCGGACCATTAGTGCAACACGCAGTTGTGGCGATGTTTGAAGCATACCATCAAGGAAAAATTTCGATTGAAAAAATTGTAGAAAAAATGGCTCATAATCCTGCAAAGATTTTCAAAATAGAAAAACGAGGTTTTATTAAAGAAGGTTACTATGCAGATTTAGTAATTGTAGATCCAGCAAAACCATGGAGTGTAAATAAAGAAAATATTTTATACAAATGTGGTTGGTCGCCAATGGAAGGAACCAATTTTAAATCGAGAATTTCACATACATTTGTAAACGGACAATTGGTTTATGAAAACGCTAAAGTTAAAGAAATTAAAGCAGGACAACGATTACTTTTTGTCAGATAATTTTTATGAAAAAAACAGTTTTACTTTTAATAACACTTTTCTTTTTTGTTGCAAGTTGCAAGGATAGCATTGTTGCAAAGCCCAATAACTTGCTAGATGAAGACCAAATGGTTTCTATAATTTATGATTTGTCATTGCTTGATGCTTTAAGAAATCAAAACTCTACAGGAACAACAAAATATCCTACGCCAACAAAGTTTTTAGAAGAAAAATATAAAATTGACAGTTCAACTTTTGCCAAAAACACACAATATTATGCTGCGGATATTGTAAAGTATAAAAAAATATACCAAAAGGTTAAATCTAAACTTGATGCAGATAACGAAAAACTAAATGGTAAGAAAAAAGAATTACCAATGGATGTTGGAGTTGTAAAGTAAATATTAGACTATTAATTATTCTTCAAGTTCAGAAATAATAATTGTTTTAAAAGTTTTGCAAGTAAGATCACTTTGTTTAATTGGTTCTAGTAAACATTTTGGGTCTTTACTACAAGACCAAAAAAAATCTTTGTCAATTTCAAATACCTCAGGATTACAATCATTTTTTCCTATGCAAAATTGATAAGTTTGCTCAAATTGATTTATTTTTCCGATTAAATTATTAAAATATAATTTATTATCAATTTTATTTAGCCATCTAGCTATTTTTATATTTGTATTTGAATCTTTTAAAAGTATATAATAAAATTCCTTTGGCTCATCTCCAATTGTAAATTGTTTGATAATTTCAATTTTATCAAAATTTATTTTCTTTTCAGTTGATATGTTTTGGATAAGTCTATTTTTTAGAATTTCTAAATCGGTTTTAAAAACATAGTTATCATTTTTAATTATTGCAATAAGTTTATTGCTCTTTAATTCATTTTGATTATTAACTAATTTGTTTTGAGCACAACTATAACTCAAAATAATGAAACAACTAAAGAGCAATATTTTTTTCATTTTTTATATACCTTTAATTTATTGTGACACTGGCAGTTTTGGTACAGCTACTTGTACAGGAAGAACATGTCCAAACTTTATCTCCAGTAGACATTATGTGTTGGTATGGAGTACATTGAGCGCCAGAACAATTTGTACTAGTGCAAGTAATAGAACCTGTATTAGGAGAATCATCAATCATAAGTGCTCTATTTGTGTTTATTAATTCAATTGCCGCTTGATGATATCCTATATTGTCTATTGCGAATAAACCGTAATAATATTTAATTGGATTACTTCCTTCTATAATATTTTTTCTTATAAACAATGTTTGATATTTTACTTCACCTAGACCTTGCTCTTTTGCTAATTCTGAAAAATTTGCAAATAATTGATTTCTATCCGCAGTTATAATATATTCTCCATTTCTTTCTTCACCAATTATTTGTTTTGCAACAAATCTATTAAGTGAAATGTTAGTTTCATTTAAAGCATTGCTTTCTAAACTATTGTTACTTTCTTTTGAGCAAGAAAAAAACATAATGAATGAAAACACAATTAAAGATAAAAATGCAAATCCAGAAATTAAAATTTTAATTTTTTTCATAATTTTATATAATTAAAACTAAACATTTATTTGTTTATTATAGTAAGTTTCCAAAAAAAACCAATTACAAAAAAATTAACTTAATTTTAACATTTTAACTTTAAAAACAATATATAACTTTATCTAAATAAGTATCAATAGGTAAAAATTCATACTTTAAAAACGATTTTATTTTTTCGTTAGAAACTAAATCAGTGTTTTGAAGTGAATAAGATGCTTGTTTAGAAATTTTTCTTTGGCTTCTAAAAACTAAAGAAAAAAGCCAATCCAATTTCCAAGCTAGAGACAACATCCAAGATTTAGCTTCAATTTTTGGTTTTTTTGCACCAATTTTTTCTGCAATATTATAAATAATGTTTTTATAAGATATGTTTTCTGATATCAAAATAAATCGTTCACCATTAGAAGTAGAATTCATTAAAATTTGCATGATTTTTACAACATCTATAACTGCAACATAAGCTGTTGAACCATTGGTGTAAAAAGGAATTCCTTTTTTTATAGAAGTAAAAAATGCTCCACTTCCTTGATTAAAAAATCCTGGACCAAAAATCACACCTGGGTTTACAATTACAATTTGTAATCCTTCTTGAAAACCTCGCCAAACTTCCATTTCGGCGCCATATTTTGAAATGGCATAATCACTGTGCAAATATTCTGGATTCCATTCGGTGGTTTCTGTAATTATATTTTCATTTTGTGCTAAGTTTCCAAGCGCGGCGATAGAACTAACGTAACATAGTTTTTTTATTTTTTTATCAATACAAAAATTAACAATATTGGCAGTGCCTTCAATATTTACTTTTCTAAGTTGGTCTTCATCATCAGGATTAAAAGAAATAATTGCAGCACAATGATATACATAATCAATGTTTTGAAAAGCAATTTCTAATGAAGGAACATCTAAAATATCGGCATTAATCCATTCGATTTTTGAATATAAATCGCCTTTTTTATAAAGATTAAAAAGTGATTTAGTTTTATTAATATGTTTTTTGTTTCTATAAATAGCACGAACAGTATCTTCTTTGTTTTCTAACAAATGAAGTATTAAATGAGAACCAACTAATCCTGTTGCACCAGTTACCAATATCATTTTGTAAAGATAAGTTTTTTGCCACGAAGTCTCAAAGTCTCAAAGTTTTTTAAAGTTTGATTTATGTCAATGACTTTCATTTTTGCCACTGACTTTCGTTATATTTGCGCAAATTATAGTTTTAAAATGAAGAATTTAGTACAAGAATTACAATGGCGAGGATTGGTGCATGATATAATGCCGGGAACAGAAGAACAACTGTTGAAAGAAATGACAACAACATATATTGGTTTTGATCCAACAAGCGATTCACTGCACATTGGAAGTTTAGTGCCAATTGTATTATTGGTTCATTTAGAAAAATTCGGACATAAATCTATAGCTTTAATTGGTGGCGCAACTGGCATGATTGGCGATCCATCTGGAAAAAGTGATGAAAGAAATTTACTAGATGAAGCAACTTTAAATAAAAATGTTGCAGGAATAAAACAGGTTTTATCTCGTTTTTTAGATTTTAATTCCACAGTAACCAATGCTCCAATTTTAGTAAACAACTATGATTGGATGAAAGATTTTTCGTTTATTAATTTTGCTCGCGATGTTGGTAAACGAATTACAGTAAATTATATGATGGCCAAAGATTCAGTAAAAAAGCGATTGAGTGCCGATGGTGAAGGAATGAGTTTTACAGAGTTTACCTACCAATTAATTCAAGGTTATGATTTTCATCATTTGTATAAAACCTATAATTGTTTATTACAAATGGGTGGCTCAGATCAATGGGGAAATATTACAACAGGAACTGAATTGGTTAGAAGAATGAATGGCGATGGCGCTAAAGCATTTGCAATGACTTGTCCATTAATTACCAAAGCTGATGGATCTAAATTCGGAAAAAGTGAAGGTGGAAATGTTTGGTTAACAGCAGATAAAACTTCGGTTTATAAATTTTACCAATTTTGGCTTAATACTTCTGATGTTGATGCCGAAAAATATATTAAAATATTTACTTTTTTAGATAAAAACACCATTGATGAGTTAGTTGTTCAACATCATGAAGCACCACATTTAAGAATAATTCAACGAAAATTAGCTGAAGAAGTTACCACTTTTGTTCATGGAAAAGAGGAACTTCTAAAAGCAATTGAAGCTTCAGCTATTTTATTTGGAAATGCTACATCCGATGATTTAAAACAACTTGACGAAGCTACTTTTTTAGAAGTTTTTGACGGAGTTCCACAAGCCGAAATTTCTAAAATTGAGGTAGAATCTGGAATTGATATTGTAGCAGTTTTAAATGAAAAATCAGGATTTTTTAAATCTAATGGCGAAGCTAGACGAGCATTGACAGCCAATTCTATTTCGGTGAATAAAGTTAAAGTTACAGAGGATTTTAAACTAACTTTAAATGACTTAATCAACAATCAATTTGTTTTGTTGCAAAGCGGAAAGAAAAATTATTTTGTTATTAGAGTTAAATAATTTCATAACTTTAATTGATAAATTTTAAAATTATGGAAACACAATTTTGACCGATGAAAAAGGTAATAGAATCACAGTTTTGTTACCAATAAAAATATAATAAACTTATTGAGAAATTGGAAGATTTAGAAGATGTAAAATTATATGATTAAGCCAAAAAAAATGATGATGGTTACAGAGTATCTATTGATGATGCTTTTAAAATTATTGAACAAAAACGTAAAGTTTTAAAGTAACACCTTATACAATTGAGTTTAGAGATAAATTTTTAAAATCTCTAATTAAAATAAATGAATCATATTATTCTGCTATTAAAAAACAAATTTATAAACTAGCAGAAAACCTAACACCACAAGGTTGTAAAAATTAAAAGGAAGATTAGGATTCAGAATTCGTGTTAAAAATTATATAGTTATTTACGAAATTTTTAATGATATTCTCTTAATAGATGTAATTGATTTAGGTTATAGAAAAGATATTTATGAATAATTAAATAACCATCAAATTACAACCACGAATATCAGAATTATCAAATCGTCCCAATACTTCAAATGAATTGTTGGGATATTTTTTACCCAAATCTTGTGTTGCAATAAATGAACACGAATTAATATTTGCCAAATCAATAACATTAATTCCTCCAGTTTTTCCGTTGGAAATATAAGAAAGAGCATCTTCTGTGTCGCGAATTAAAATGTTCATCCAACCCGGACATTCAAACATTCCGTTGGATAAAGAATAAGCTTGCGATAATAATTCGGTCATTCCATATTCCGAATGAATATTAGAAACTCCAAATCCGTCACAAAGAATATTATGTAATTCTTCTCTAATAATTTCTTTGCGTTTTCCTTTCATTCCTCCAGTTTCCATTATTATTGTGTTATTTAATTTAAATTTTTGCTTTTCAATTAAATCTAATAAAGCATAAGTTACACCAATTAATAAAACATTTTGACCTGATGAATCTAATTCAATTAACTTTGAAATCAGTTCATCATAATTATGTAAATAAAAACCACTATTTTCATTTTTTGATAATTCAATTAAATCTTTTACCATATAGATTAATGAAGAACCTTCACGTTCTAAATAGGATGGAAGTAATGCTAAAACAACATAATCTTCAATGTTACCATAAAATTCTGAAAAACCATTTCGATAACTTTCTTTATATAAAGTTATGTTGGTAACGTGATGTTTGCTCGTAATTGTTCCTGTTGTTGCACTGCTTGTAAAAGTTTCTTGAAGTGCATCATTAGTAGAAACAACATTGTGTGTTTTAAAAAACTGAATGGGTAAAAAAGGAATTTCTAAAATTGATTTTACGTTTCCTTTTTCTACTTTTAATAACTCGCAAAATTCTTTGTAAACACTATTATTTTCATATTGAAAACGAAATACTTTCAAAGCAATTTTTTCAAATTGTTTGTTATTTTGAATTGTGAATATATCTTGGTGGAAAATCATTTTTTTCTTTCTACAAAGAAAATGGATTTAACAATTTAAGATTTGGAATCTTATTAAAATCACTATCGTTTGTTATCAAAATTAAATTGTTTAAAATAGCTGTCGCCGCTATGATTGCATCTGGAGTTTTTATCTTCTTACTTCTTCTAATTTTTATTGTTTCAGAAACAATGTCCGAGGTTAAATTTAAAATATTCGAATCATTAATGAACTCTTTAATAATAGTTTCCTTATTCTTATTTATACTAATCCAAGAAAGAGCTTCAATTTATATTATTACAGAAATATTTGGAGTATCGTCAATAATTTCAGCGTTAAATATCATTGCTTTTTTAGAAAAATTTCCAGAAAAATAATTAGATATTATATTATTATCAATTAAGTATTGTCCCATTCTTTTCTAATTGTTTGGGTATGTTTATCAAATTCTATAGCGTCTGTTTTAGAAAAAACACCTTTATATTTATCGGATAATTTTATTTTTTATTTTCTATACTATTATCTTTCACAATTTTCAAGACGTTTAGTTCTTCTAACTCTTTTAAAAGTGCAAAAGCTTTTGGATTATTTATTTATATTATTAAAGTTTGCACATACCATTAATTTGATCAAAGATAAGATGAAAATCTTTAAATAGTGCAAATTTTAATTAAAAAAAGATTTATTATAAAAGTACTAAAAATAAAAAAGCTCCAACATTAATTGGAGCTTTCTATAAAATATAAAAAGTAATTATCTGATAACTAATTTTCTTGTTGCAGTTTTACCTTCTTCGGTAATTTTCACAATGTAAAGACCACTTTTTAAATTAGCAACATTAACTTGGATTGAAGTTGTAATTGTGTTTAAAACTAGTTTTCCTTGAATATCATAAATTACTACATTTTTTTCGCTATTAGTAGAAGTTTCAATATTTAAAGTTCCGTTAGAAACAGGATTTGGATAAACTCTTAAACCAGAAATACTGTTTTGAGCAACTGCTAATAACGCTGGAGTTGTTGTTGCAACTCTCAATTCGTCAAAAGTAATAGTTGGAGTAGTTGTTGCCGAATCTTGTCTTAATAAAAATCCACCTAAATCTGCTAATGATGTTGCAGGTGAAACTACAACTGGTGTATTAGTTAATGTTGGTGTTGTAGCATCTGTAAAAGTTGCTAAGTTTGGATTGAACCAAGCTTTTAAAATATTTGTTGCAAAATCATAACCCATTACAACATAAACAACATCGCCAGGATTTCTTAAAGTAGCATCATAGTTTGTTGTTGTACTTGCAGAATCAAAACCTAATTGGTATTGAGCAGCAGTTTTTTTAACGAATAATCTTGCTTGAATACTTTTATTTGCACCTGTTAATCCAGCAAAATAACTTTCAGGTACAGTTGCAGTCATATTACTTACATCGGTAACATTAATTATAAAAGCAGCATAAATTGTGCCTGTAGTTGTTGTTGTAAAAGGTGTAAAACATTCAATTCCTGCTCCAGTAAAAGTTACAGAGTTTCCACTAGATGTATATCCAGGATAATTTAAACTCCCAGCTGCAGCAACAATGTTGTCACCAGTGTTAACATTTGTCCATTTTTGTTCTAAACCCAAAGAGTTTCCAGCTGTGTAAGGAAACGATTCACCATAAGGTAAAGTATTAATTGGTTTACATTCAGAGGCAGCAATAATTTTTGTAAAACCACAACTTCCTGATACCGTTAATGTAACTCCTGTTCCTTCGCTAATGTTAGAAATTGTGATGTTTCCAGTTGCAAGTGTTGATGGATTGTCACCACCAATAGTTCCAGAGGTAGTTGTTAAAGTATATGTTCCTGAATTTCCACCAGTAAATGGAATAGTAGCTGTATAAGTATCTATGCCAAGAGTTACTGCATTACATACTGTAGTTTCTGTTCCTAATGTTAACGGACATGCAGCTGTATTAAACCAAGTTGGGTAAATTCTAATTCCATCAATTGTTATATTTTGTGCAGCATTGTATTGTCTTAAATAAGCACCAGCAACAGTTGCAGAACCAGAACCAGAACTAGTAGCTGTTGGTACTCCAGCAGCAGCTTCGGTAGCAGGAACTCCAGAAGGAATAATCCATAAGCTAACTGCTCCAGTTGCAGATACATCATATTTTATAACTGCTAAATAAGTTGTTGCAACATCAAAATCAGTTGTTGAATAAGCAGCAGCATTATTGCCAATTCCAAAGTTTACTTTTCCAGCTGTCGCAGATGGTTTTGCATATAATCTTGCAAATAAAGTAGTAGTTCCAGTTCCTAAACTCAAGAAATAACCATCAAATGCAGTAGTAACATTAATCAAAAATGAGTAATATAAAGTTCCAGAAGTTACTGGCGCTGCAAATGGTTTGTTTACATCTTCACCAGTATTATCTAATCTAGCGGCGTTTCCAACTGCAGCAGCTGTAAAACCAGTTAAACCTGAATAACCTGTGTATGTAAGACCATTAGAAACTCCAACATCAATGGCATTAGTTCCTGCTCCACTATGAGCTGTCCAACCATTTCCAGTTAATAATGCGCTATCTGGGTAATTAAAATCTTCGGATAAAATTTGTCCAAAAGATGTAGAAGCAATTACCATTAAAAGTAAAGAGTAAATTTTTTTCATATTTTTTTAAATAAAATTAGATTACAAAGATAGGGACAATTTTTATAATTAAAAATTATCAAAGTAAAAAAAAGTTAAATCTAAATGATTTAACTATCTGACTATTAGTTTTCTGGTGGCACTAGCTTCACCTTCTTCAATCTTAATGATGTAAACACCAGGATTTAAAGATGAAATGTTTAACTCTCTTGATGTTAAAAGCGTTTGAAGCACTTTTTTTCCTAACACATCAAATATAGTAACCTGCTTGTCTTCGTTATTTTTTGTAGTAATATAAATTTTTCCAGTACTAACAGGATTAGGATAAAAACTTAAACCCTCAATAGCATTTTCTTGTGCTTTTGAAGTTGGTTTACCTTCTTGTGCCAACGCACTTGTAGTGCTAAGACAAAGGAAAAAAAGGATAATATAAAAGTAGTTTTTTAACATGTGTGTGATTAGGTTAATACAAATATATAAACTTTATTTCAAATACAATGCCAAAAAGCAAAAAAAATCCTTCTTAACTAAAATTTAGTAGAAGGATTTTTAATTTTTAAATTATTTTTACTTTATTGAATTAAGTTTACTCCATTCACTGATGCCCAATTTCCTAAAGTCAATATAGAACCTGTTGCAGTAACTGCTGTAGTAAATTGACCAATTGGAAATGCTACTGAAATAGCCGAAGTAGCACCAACAGGCATAGTTTGTGTAGTGTTACTAATTTTAAAATTAGTCAATTTTATTTTATTTCCATTAACTTGATTATTATTAGTAGTAGCATCTTGAATTTTTATTGCTGCACCATTATAGGTAGTTGTTCCTTCAATATATGTTCCGTAACCATCTATTATAACATCATTAAATTCTCCATTTCCTTCTTTTTTGAATTGAATAGCATCTATTTGTATGTCACCAGCAACTTCTGGAGTACAACCTAAAGCTCTCTTTAAAGTTAGTTTATTAATTTTTGGATAAAAAGTATTATTGTTATTTGAAGATTCAATTTCAATTCCAAAATTACCTTTAACTATTTGATAACCATACCAGTTTGAGTTTAATTGTCCTCTCCAACCATCTTGCCAATCAAAGCTATCGTCATAGTTTCCGTAAGAAACAGCATTAGTTAAACTTACACTTCCTCCATAAAATTCAAATCCGTCATCGGCACCTTTATAAGATACTAAATGGTCTAAAACTGTTGCTGAACCTACTGAATAAAATGAAAATCCGTTAAGCTCTTTTGTTCCATCAGCAAGTTTAGAACCTGCATATTCTACTCTCACATAATTTAATGATCCACCATTGTGAGTAGTGTTAGTTCCACCATAAGGTAATGCATTTCCGTCTTCAGATGTTGAAGTTGTAATACCACCAATTGCATTTATTGGCGCATCACCATACATTATAATTCCACCCCAAGAACCAGGAATTGCAGATACTTCTGTAAAAATTACAGGTTTTGTTTCTGTTCCGTTTATAACTAATTTTCCTCCATTAAGCACTACTAATGCATTGTCTCCAGTAGTTTTATTACAAGTAATAGTAGAACCTTCATCAAAAGTTAAAGTAACACCTGATGCTACTTTTACAATTCCTTTTAAAGTATAATTACCAAGTGCAAAGGTTTTGTTAGTTGTGTAAGTTCCTGTAATTTCTCCTGTTGCAGGAACAATAGTTGTAGTTTCATCATCGCTGCTTGTGCAACTTGTAAAGACTGAGCTAATAATTGCTAATCCTAAAATTAATTTTTTCATAGTGTTTGTTGTTTATATTTTGATAAGCAAATTTACATTTTGATTATTTTTTTTGGGTTATGTAAGTATTATAATAAGGTTATATTAAATCAAAAATAATATGAATTAATTGTTAAGTAACTTTAATTTATTAATACAAAAAAAGCCATTCAGTGACGAATGACTTTGAATGATTAGAATTATATAATTTAAAAACTATATCCAAGATTTAACGAGAATCCGATGCCTCTTTTATAGTCATTTAATGTTCTTGAATTTTCGTTAAATGTTGATGAGCTATTGTTTCCTAATTCAAATTTTACTGTTGGATTTAAAAGATTATCTGCTGAAAACTTTACATCTAAATGTTCTGATAATTTACTGCTCCACACAAAATCTAGTTTGCTTACAGGTAGTTCATAAATATGATCATAAGGGATTGTGCCCACACTAAAAATTCTTTTCCCAAAAACCGAATATACCAATGATGCGGTATTGCTCCAATTTTTATTTAAATTAAATTGATATTTTAAATCAGAATTAATAAGCCATTTTGATGCACCTTGTAATTCTCTATCCTTATGAGTTTCTATTGTGTTAGAAGATTTTACGTTAGTTTGCATTAGCGATGTATTAAATCCTAAAGAAAAATTGGATAAATTTTTATTTACTCTTGCAAAATCTAAAATAAATTCAATTTCTGCACCATATAATGTAGCTTCATTTGAATTGATATAGGTAGTTATCAATCCGTTAGCAGCATTAGCAATAAATGTACGTTCAATAGGATTGTTTAATTTTTTTCCAAAAACACCAATTGCCAATAGTTCTTTATTAGTTGGAAACATTTCATATTTAAAATCTATATTATAGTTGTCACTATTTTTTAAATCTTTGTTTCCTCTTGTTGCAGTTCCATCGGCATTAATATATTCAATTGGAAACGCTTCCATTATTACTGGTTTGGTGTAGGTTTTTCCTGTTGCAAAACGAAGATTTGATTTTTCGTTCATAACATACTTAACATTTAATGAAGGTAAAATATAGTTGGTATCATTTTTTTTCTTTACAAATGGCTGATCAAACGAGCCATTCTCTCTGTACTTAGTTTCTCTATATGTTTTTTCATATCTTAATCCTCCATTTATTTCCCATTTATTTCCAAAATGCAACAATAAATTAGCAAATCCAGCGGTTGTATATTCAAATAGTTTTACTTTATATTGAGCATTCGAACTTTCTCTAAAATTGAAATTCCCTGCTGCCAAATCTGAATTGATTATAGTATCAATTGTATTTATTGGAGTTGAAAACGAAGGTTGAGAATTGGTAACTGCAGATACAAAACGATAAGATGAAACTGTTTCTGTTGAATTTGAATTAAATCCAACAGTAATTTCGTTTTTCTTTTCATTGGTTCCAAATTTTAAATTGTATTCGCCAAGACCAGAAATGTAATAATTTCCATTAATGTCTAAGTATTGACGTAAAAAATTATTACCAGTGTATGAAGTCAATATATCTCCATTGTCTTGCAAAGTGCCACCAAAGAATTTTCTGTCAGGTTGCTCAAATTTGGTTTTAGAATAAGAAATGCCTCCTTTAATAGATTGATTTTTATTTTCTGATAAAAAATATTTTCCATTAAGTTGAGCAGTTAAATAATCAGATTGATCTAGCTGATTTGTTCTAATTAAATAATTTGGATTATTAACTTGGTTACCTTGAATTCCAAATTGATCTTTTATTGCACTTTCTGTATTTTTTAAATAAAATATACTTGAAGTTAAGTCTAATCTTTTAAATTTATAGTTTAAACCAAGTAATGCAGATGTATTAGTTTTATATCTATATTCTCTACTATAAAAATCGTTGTTATAAATAATTTCAGTAGCACTACCTTGAACGGTTCTTTCTACACCTTTTCTAACGACATAACTATTATCAAAATTTAAGGACAATAAGTAGCTTAGTTTAGATTCATTTTTAAAATTAAATTTTTCTGAATGTAACAATCCAATACTAGAGTTTAAAGGACTTTTAGTGTCTTTTACATCAAAACCAGTTTTAAAAGATTGTAATGATTGTGTGCTAGATAAAGTAACATTTGTTGGAATTGAGCCAAATATAGAAGGAAGTTTTCTGTCATTACCAGCATAGCCAAAGAAACCTTTTGTGGTTTGAGCGTCATTATCAATATTAAAATCAGACAAATTATTTTCTGTTGTATAACCAAATCCAATAGAAAATTTAGTAATGCTTTTACTGCTTCCTTTAGAAGTTGAAATATTAAAAGTTCCACCAGCAAAATCACCATAAATAGTTGGGTTGAATGTTTTGTATACATCAATAACACTAACAATGTCAGTTGGAAATAAATCTAAAGGGATAATTTTTTTAAAAGGATTGTTAGACGGAACTGCCAAATCGTTTACCAATAAACTATTATATCTATCCTCTAAACCTCTAACAAAAATTCCTCTTGAACCCACTTTTGTAATTCCTGAAATTTTGGTTAATCCTTCTTCAACATCGCTTATTCCTTTTCTTGACATTTCTTGTGCGCCAATACTTTGTTTAATTTCAACCGCCTTTTTTTGATCTAATAATAATGCTGTTTCTTTCTCTCTATTACTAGATTTTTGAACCACTACATCATCAAGTTTAAATCCATCAGTAGCTAATTCTTTATTAATGCTTAAAGTTTCGTTAGCTATTACTGATACAGCAATTTCAGTAGTTTGATAACCAACAAAACTTAATACTAATATATAATTTCCTGGTTCAATCTTTAAAGTATAGTTTCCTTTTTCATCTGTTGTTGTACCTACACTTGTACCTTTAATTGCAGCATTTGCAAATTGCAAAGGTTTGTTGTTGTTTTCTTTATCTGTAAGAGTTCCAGCAATAGTTCCTTTGGACTGTGCCATTGTTGCAATACTCATTAGCAGTGTAAAAACAAGTAGTTTGATTTTCATTATTTTATAAATGTTAAATTTTATGCAAAGAACGTTTTGATTTGTAAAGTTGAAGTTATTCAAGATTTAATTTTAAGTTTTATAATCATTACCTTAATGTTAACAAATTAAATTACCGTTAACTCATCTTTATAAATTAAGTAATTATATTATTTAATGTTATATTTACAATCGCTACGTGCTCAATATTTTTTGCTTTATGAAAAAGAAAGACATTAAAATTTTATTAGTTGATGATGAACCAGATATTCTAGAAATTGTTGGTTACAATTTGTCGCAAGAAGGATATAAAATTTGTACCGCTACTAATGGTAAAGAAGCTATTGCTATGGCTAAAAAAGAGCGTCCACATCTTATTATTATGGATGTTATGATGCCAGAAATGGATGGAATGGAAGCTTGCGAAAACATTAGAAAAATTCCAGAATTAAGCAATACAATTATTACTTTTTTAACTGCAAGAAGCGAAGATTATTCGCAAGTAGC
>JAYTPS010000119.1:0-12174 GCA_043747155.1 Flavobacterium sp.
TTACCCATATTAATATTTACTTCACCACTATTTTGAATTCCATTGCCATTGGTATCTATAAAGGCATTTAGTTTAATGCCATCTGATACTGAAAGTGTTGTGGTATTTGAAGAACTAGAAGTAATATTATTACCAAGTAAAAGACCATTAGCGTTTGTAATAAAAATTACAGAACCATTATTAATATTTTCTTGGGTAAGTATATGTACACTTGTAAAAGTTGTAGAATCTGATGATGAAGCTGATAAACTTGCAAGAGTTCCGCCTGTTATTGTAACTCCTGTACTTGATAGGTTTATTGAAGTAATAGCATTGGATGCATTTGTATTGTAAATGGTATAAACATAATTTATAATATCACCAACATTTACAAATCCATCGGCATTATAATCATTGTAAGCGCTTGTGGTTGTTAAATGAAGTCCAGAATCACTAACAATTATATTTACATTAGCATTATCACAATTAGTTGGATTTAGAATTTCGCAAATTTGATATGTTATTAAATAGGTTCCAGCAGGTGTTCCTGCTGGCACTGAAACTATTCCATTTGTTGAATTTATATTAGGAACTGGTGCTCCAGGAAATAAAGGTGTTGCACTAATAATAATTGAAAGATTTATTTGACTCAATAAAAGAGGCAACCCATTTATTTCATCAGATCCAAAACCATTTGAATTTAATACATTACCAATGTTTGGATTTCCAGAAAGTCCTAAATTAACTGAAAATGAATCATTTTTCGCATCTAATATTGCAGCATTTACAGGAATTGTTACAGTAGCAGCATCACAATTTAATGGATTTGAAATTTCACATATTTGATAAGTAATTGTGTAAGTTCCAGCTGGAGTGTTTGCTGGTATTGAAATCATACCTGTTGATGTATTTAACGAAGGAACATTTGTACCATTATTACTAGTTGCTGGAGTAATGACAGAAATGTTAACTCCAGAAACTGTTGTCTGACTACCATTTATAGTATCGTTAGTTAAAACATTACCTACATTTGGATTTCCAAACATACCATTAACATTAAAAAGAGTATCGTTAACAGCATTTATAACATTAAAAACATTAACTGTAACTATAGCAGAATCACAATTGGCAGGAACAACCATTAAACCTGTCGCCGGATTAATTTCACAAAGTTGATATGTTACTGTGTAAGTTCCTGATGGTGTATTTGGCGCTAAAGTTAAAACACCATTTGAATCAACACTTATTGGTCCAATTGTTATAGGTGTAATATCTGTATTTGCTGTTGTAACAGGAATGCCATTCATAGTATCATTAGTCATGACATTTAATAAAATATCAAAAATAACAGTTGATGAAAAAACCGTAATTGGACCATCATTAACCGCATCCAATGGATTGGCAACAATTATAGTTGTAACCGCAGTGTCACAATTGGTTAGGTTAGCGTTTTCGCAAATTTGGTATGAAATTGAATATGTGCCAGATGCAGTGTTGGCAGCAAGTGATAGAAAACCATCGGCAGCAATTGATAATGGGCCATTTATAACAGGTGATAATGTAACAGAGCTTGTTGTTGCAATAGATCCATTAAGTATATCATTATTTAATATATTTAAAACGGTAACATTACTAAATCCAGATGTTATTGGTGTTGTTGTTGTATCATCAACAGCATTTATTTGCGAAAAGCTAGAATAACTAATTAAAATAGTAAGTAAGATGTATAATTTTTTCATATTCAAATGTTTAGATTTCAAATATATTAAAAACATTTGTAAGAATAATTGTTAAACTAGAAATATTTTATTTCAAATACAAGCAATGATTATAATAATCAATAATTGCTTTTCCATCAAGTAAAATATCGGCACCAATAATTCCGTCAACTGGTTTTGCCTTGTGTTGTGTTAGCGCTAAATTTACATGAGATAAATCGAAAATAACTAAACTAAAATCTATATTTTTCCATCTGCCAAGTTGCAGTACATTTTCTTTGGCTTCTTGTGTAAACATTCCTGTTGCTCCAGCACCAGCAGCTTTGGTTTTAGATTTAGTAGCTTTTAAAGTGAATTTATCTATACTTTCAAAGCCAACACAACTATTGCTTGCGCCAGTATCAAGAATAAAGCTTCCTTTTATGCCATTTATACTTGCTTTAATTAGTAAGTGTTGGGTTTTAGAAACTTTAAAATTTATTTTTTTGTAGTTATTCTTTTTTAGAATTTCTTGAATGGCTTTCATAGTTGTTACTCAAAGGTTCACAAAAGTTTTTACAAAGATACAGTAAGTTATTTTTTTCTTTGAGATTCTTGGTGTCTTCTTTGTGAACCTTTGCGAAATAATTTCCAAAAAAACAGTATAGAAATTATACCAACAAAAATAGAAATCCAAATGAAATAATTATTTGATTCTTGGTTTTCTAATGTTCCATAATATACAAAAGCACTCCAATAATATGGAGATTTCTTGGCATTTGATAGTGATGAATTTTTTAGAAAATCTAATTTTGCTTGATGATTGGCATTAAAATAAGTCTCTTTTTGTTTTAGATGATAATAAAATTTTTGCATTAAAACAGAGGTTGTATAATCGTTTACCTTCCATAACGATAATAACAAATTTTGTGCGCCAGCAAACTGAAATCCTCTTGCAATGCTCATTGCTCCTTCGGCTTTGTAAAGTTTGCCAATTCCGGTTTCGCAGGCACTTAAAACCACTAAATTTGGACTAATGTCTAAATTGTATAATTCAGAGTAAAAAATTTCTTTATCGTAAAATTTTATACTTGATGGTTCATAAATATCGCCTGAATTGGCATGTGTTGAAAGATGTAAAATAGAAAAATTGACAGCGTTGGTTTTAAAATTTTCAAATGTCGCTTCGTTTTTTGACAGGTATTTTCCTTTAAAATTCTTTTCAATGGCTTCCATTTCTTTTTTGGAAAATGCCAATTCTAAATTTGAGTTTTCAAATACTGGAAATACTCCTAAAACAGTTTCTTTTTCAAATTTAGATGTTTCATCTAGCTTATTGAATGACAAATAAAAACTTGCCGAATTGTTATAACAAATTTTAAATTTCGTAACCAAGTAATTCATTTTGGCAAAGTTAGTTGTAGTTGATTCTTTAGTGATTAATGCTTCAAAAGGCAAAAAATTTAATAAACCATCAGGAATTATGATGAGGTTTTTATAGTTAGATCTTTTAGGAATTTTAAGCATTTCATGTATTAAAAAACCAGTATGATTGTATTCTGAAACATTGTCTATAATTTTTTCACTACTGGTAAAAAAATCTAAAAATCGAGTAATTTTAGTATTAGAAATTTCATCAATTTTAAATGATTCTAATTTTATTGTGTTTTTCTCTAGCTTAAAAATATACATTTCATGTTCTCCATAAAAATAAGTAATCATGCTAGCGTTGTCTTTTTCTAGTTTTGAATATAAATCATTTATTTTCAAATCATTGTTAACTTTATTTTCTTGTTTGACCTCTTTAGATTTTAATAAAAGCATCAACTCATTTTGTTTTTTTATGGCTTGATTTATTAATGTAATATCGGCATAATTTCCTTTTTGTTGTTCTTTTATAATAGTGTTATTCCAATCTTGAAGTTGTTGACGAATTAGTTTTTCTTCTCTAGAAAAAGTTTTTGAATTTGATTTATAATCTTTTAGCACAGTTGATTTCGTTGCTTCAGATAGCAAAAAAGCATTTTCAATATGAGCAGTTTTTTTATCTTTTTGAAACAGTGAAAAATAAATTGAAATACATTTTTCTGTTCGATTTCGGTTTGCTATTTGATTAATAATTTTAGAATTTTCATATACCAAAAGTGATTGAAATAATTCTTCAATAAAAAAACAAAGTTGATAAGCTTCTAATGCTTTTTTTGGTTGATTTTGTTTTATAAAAATCGATGCTTGTAAGTCTAAAGCATCTAACAAAGTTGTTTCCGCATATAGTATATTCTTTTTTGGAAGAACCGATTTTGAATAGCTTGGAATTAATATTTTATATACATTTTCTAATGAAACTTGTGTTTCAATTAATTTATTATTTTGATTATTTAAAAATGCTTCATCATAATATAGTTTTGCAATTGATCTTGGTGTATTATTCTTGTTTTTAAGAAAAGTTTCTTTTGCTTTTTCAAATAATTTAAAATCATTTTTTATCAAAGCAATATTTCTATAAGCATTTGATAATGATTCTGTTTTATTTGAATTTTTTAAATATTTTATGGAGAGTTCATAACAAGTTATCGCTTTGTTATTGTTATTTAAAGCAAAATAATTATTTCCCAAATTATTGTATAATTCTCCTTTTTGATTTTCAGTTAACCTTTCAGATTTTATTGTTTTTTCTAATAAATTTATGGCTTCAAGATGTTTTCCAGAAGAGTAATAAACACTAGATAAATTTAAAACTGCAGAAAATTTATGTGCAGATGCTTCGGGATTATTTTTCTCAACATTAGCAATATAAAAATATTCTTTTATTATGTTTTCGGCATTTTCATAATCGCCAATTTTGGTATATAAATTTCCTAATGGTTTTAGGCATGTTTCAATAATATCATAAGATTGAATACTAATTTTGGGTGTTTTCTCTTGAAAAATCATCCATGCTTTTTCATAATTTTTTATAGCATTTTGGGTTTGACCTAAATTATTTAAATAATATGCTTTGTTGTTATACAAATAGATAATTGCCAAAAATTCTAGTTTAGTTTTTGGATAAAAACTTTTTTCAGAAAACTCTAATATTTTTAAATTTTCAAGAGTAGGATTGGCAGTAAAAACATCAACAGCATTGTAAATTCTATCTTCTAATAAAATGTGATTACTTTGCGAAAAAGTAAATTGAGTGATTAGAATTAAAAGTATTTTTTTTAGCATATTTAAAACTTCCAAACACCATAAAATTGCAAATAACTAAAGTCTTTTTCAAAGTTTTTATAATATCTAACTCCAACACTTGGGCCAATTCTAGCTGCACCGAAAGTAATATCTGCAAAAACACTAGTTTGCATTTTTTCAAAGGCACTTATGCTATTTTTGACAGAGTTATTTTCTTTTAATTCTGGAATTTCATTTCCTGGAGATGGTGGCAATGTTGCATCAAAAATGGCTTCATAATATGTTTTTGTTCTTGTATTTTCTGTAGTTTGATTTAATAAAACAGAAAATTGTGGTCCAACACCAACACCAATAAAATTGTTTATGTTGTATCTTATTGAAACAGGAACAATATCTAAATTACTTTTTGTGACTTTACTAGAACTTGTGGTTTCTGTAAAACCAGCATCAAGTGCAGTACCATTATTTAAAAGTATTGGTGGCGTAAATTGTTGAAAAACTAATGGAGTTTTTTCAGATGCACCATTTACATTAAATTGACTGTAATACAGTTCAGATTGCCAATAATATTTATAAGATTTATAAGGAGAAATTGTAGCTCCTATAAAATAACTTTTTGGTCTTTCTGTTTGAGGATTATCAGGATTTAATTGTCCAACCTCTCTTTTACTATATAAATTATAACCAGTTCTTACTCCAACAGAAATTCCTGGTTTAAATCTTGTAGTAGCATAATTAGTAATTACGGGATCATTTTTATCAAATATTATGGCTGTTTTACTTCTAGTTTTTTCTTTATGAAAATCTTTGGCAAATTTCATAGAATATTTTACAAATCCTTTGGTTGAATCACGTTCTTTTATATTTTTTTGTTGACTTCCAGGAATGTAAATATTTTTAAATGTAAAATGAATTTGTTTTTCTTTTATGATTGTGTCCAAACAACTAATTTTCACTTCTTCGCCTTTGGGACAAATTGGACATTTTGGATAAGAATCAACAATTTTTAATGTTTTTTTATCAAACATATCTGGAATATCAGTTTCTAATCTTATCATTGTTGCTGGACCTTCACCATCATTTTGAAAACGTGTTTTAAAATTTATAGTTTTAAACCTTACTGTTCTATAATTCATGAAGGTTGCGTTACTTGACATTTTATTTGGATCATGAGAAGTTACAATTTCCATTTCAAGCGTTTTTTTCTTATGGTTTTTATAGTTTCTGTCTGGAACATAAACACCTCTCATTCTAACAGTTGCGCTTGTGTCTTTAATCATTTCTGGAGTAGTCTTAAATGTCATAAAAACATTTCGTGTTTCCTTGGCATTCATTGAGTCAAACTCTAAGATTTTAGAATCTGAAAATAATGACTTACTTTCTAAAAGTGTTAAATCTAAATTCTCATCATCAGTATTAAAATTGTTTTTTAATGATGGATAAGAAGCATTTGAAGCCAAACTTTCATTTGAATTATTATAATCTTCAACCATTGCTACACCATTTTCTAAAACTGCTTTCTCGCCAAAGTGAGTTCTAGTTTCAAGCAATTCAAAATTTTTATTTTTAAATTCCTTGTCGTTATAAAACAAATATAATTTACCATTAGCTACATAATCCAATGGATTTTGATAACTAAAAACCACTACAATTTCTTCATCAGGAACTGGCTCACGATTTTTAAATAAATTTATTGAAATTGAATCCGCCAAAGATGCTATTTCTGAAAAATTAGTATCAGTAATTTCATTTACAGCTACAATTTTAGGTCTAGTTTTTGGGGGTTTTCCGTTGTCATAATTATTGGTAACAGATAAATTAACTTTATATTCGGCTTTCTTTTTATATACTTTTTTGGGTTCTATTTCCTTGCTATAGCTACCATCGCCCATTTCCCAAAAATAACTATAATTGGCTTTTGGCGCACCAGCAACTTGAATTAAAGGTGGCGTTTGTGCTTTAAACGAAACTAAATTTCCTTTTTTATCATAACCAATTGTAGCGCTTCTAGTTATAGTATCTTTTACTTTGGTTTGAGAAAAAGTAAAAACTGAAAATAGGAATAAGAATAAAAAAAGTATTTTTTTCATTTTAGAGTTGTTTAAGTTGGTAGTATAAAAATATAAAAAAGCGATGAATAAATCACCGCTTTCTCAAAAAAACTAATAATATAACCTAACTATGTAATTTATGGTAATGCATTTATTGCTGCTACTAATTGTGCTTCCGTACCTAAAGTTGTTTCGGCTAAGGTAAATGTGTAAACATCTCCTGCGGCAATTGTTGCAGCTTTTATAGCATATCTCCATTGTCCTGCTTCTTCTGTTGCAAAAATCACATGACATTCTAATCCTATTGGAATTTGACCATAATGCTCTGAGAATTGATTTGTACCAGCATTAAAAGTATCTAGTTTTGCAAGTGTATTTGCTTCACCATCATAGTGAAGATAAACCGCGCTGTTTTCAAAATTATATCCGCTTGGTGCTTCAGAAAGTATCATTGTTCTAGGTCTTGGGTCACTATAAAAACGATCTACATTTGTCCACCCAAAGTTGTCAAAAAAAGCAAAGTATGGTGCGTTTGCTCCAGTACCTTCAACAAATACTCCATTTTGTCCTACTGGATTTAATGGTTGTTCATCCCAATCAATATTTCCTTGTTCATCAATTAATCCATCCCAAAGAGTCATGCCAGTATCTGCACCACCAGTTAATGTTGATGGAATTATTAATTGCATGTTACAAGTAATATCTAGCTGAACTCCACCTTGAGTTGCATTAATATAAAACTCACCTCCAGAAATAATTAATGTCATGTCACCATTTGGCATTTTTCCCATAGTTGTTTTGTCGGTTACTAACATTGTACCACCATCAAAAACTTCAGCATATTCAACATTTACTTGTCCTGTAACAGGATTTCCATTTTTGGTTAAGCAACTTCCATTTATAGTAAACTGCACACCTTTATCAGTTGTAAATGTTGTTGAACCATCTTCTGCATTAAAGGTAAAAGTTTGAGTAATATTTGCCAAAGCATCATCTCTTAATGAAGTGAAAGCTGCAGCGGTTGGTGCATTGTTTTGATTATTGTCATCATTAGAACAGCTTGTAAAAGCCATTGATGCTAAAATCATTAATCCGAAGTTTCTAAAATTTGTTTTCATAATTTCTAAGTTTTAATTTGTTTTATAAGCTGAATTCGTTTCAGACTTTTTTTGTTTATATAATTATATCAATTGGGTTTTTAATTTGTTACCCATAAATTTATTTTTTTTTTAATTTTTATATTCCAATCCAAACGTATATCCAAGTGTTGCTGTGTATGGCATACTACTTCCTGAAATCAAATTTATTTCTGTCATTGTATTTGAATTTGAACCAAATCCGTCAGAACTACTTAAATAATAAATATTGGTTGCTTGGTCTACAGCTGATGATATTCTGCTGAAATCTTTAGGATATGATAATCCGCTAATTATAGTAATTTCCGTACCAGATAAACCAATTTGAACAAAATCATCATTTGTTGAAATGCTAGTAGAATATCTTTTTGTAGCATACAATTTGTTGGTTGCAGAACAAAATTCTATTCCATTGTAATCAATGTCTGCTAACCAACCTGAAATAGGAACACTTGAAAGACTTGATGTAACAGTATCAAAAGTGTATAGTTTTCCAATTAATGTAAAATATATTTTAGTCCCATTTGAAGTCATGTTTGACACTGTATTACTAGTAACTCCAGATGTTGGAAGTGTTATTCCTGCACCAATAGTTGACGTTATTCCTGCTGAAAGTGTTTTTATTTCATTGTTTTGAACAACATATAAAACACCACTTACATATTCCATAGCCATGATAAAATCTGTACCTCCAGTCCCAGATAAAGCTACAATATTTGATGTTGGTGCAGGAACAGAACTTCCTGATAAATCATAAATAACAACTGTTTCGGCAAGAGAAACTGCATATTTTTTATTTATTTTATCATAACTAGACGATTGCCATGTCATTGTTGTTTGACTTAATAATCCTGCTGGTGAAACAATTGGATCTCCAATTCTTACATTTGTAAATGTAGCAAGTGAAGCAATACTAGAAACTAAATTTCCTTTTTGTAAATCCCAAAAATTACTTGAGTTTCCCATTGCATTAGAATGAATTTGTAATAGTTTTGTTTTTTTGGAATTGTTTGGGTTTCCGTTAGGATTTCCTTTTTCACAACTTACTAATGTTAATACAAATAATAAAGATAGTAAAATTAGTTTAATTTCTGTTTTTGAAGTTTTTAATGTTTTCATGATTTGTGTTTTTTAAAGTTTTATATAAAATTAATTTTATTACTAGTTCTAATTAAATGAGATATCAATGTAAGGTATTCCATAGTTTGGAATTGGTCCGCCAGTTCCATAAAAATCGGAAGCAGTAATAGCCATTATACCTCCTGTTATACTTGCTGCAGTTGGTAATCCACCAGAATTAAATCGGCACATTCTTCCAGTAGTATTAACAATATTCCCTAAATAATTAGGCGCTTTTCTCTTAATTTTATAAGTATGACCTGCAACCAAATTTACTGCTGATGTTGGAGTTACATAATCTGTAAATGCAGAATTAAAAATATGATTTCCAGAATAAACCGGAAAAGGCACGCCAGTTATATCTTCTATTTCAATAGTGTAAGGAATACTTGCTGCATAAAGATTAGCGTTTCCTTGATAACCAATAGAGCATATTGATTTTGTTGCAAACATGTTGAAAGTATATTCATGCGTTACTAAATCTATAAAAGTAACATCATCATATAATGCGTTGCTGGATAATGTTGTTGAATAAATGTTTTGAAAATCTGTTCCAGTTGTGCTACAAGCAGTTGGAAGTGGCGCTGTTGAAGAAGGACTACATCCTATAATTGTTAATCCTAATAAGAATAATGCAATTGTCTTTTTTAATGTTTTCATGATTTCTAGTTTTTTAATTTGTAACGAAATTTCCTAATTGTTTAAGTTTTTATTATTTATTGTTTTATACTTATATATCAACTGGGTAACATTTTTGTTACCCAGTTTTATAATTTATTTTTCAAAATCTGCACTTTGAATGATTTTATAGCTCAACACATCACCTGTGCTTACCAATTCAATCATTCTTTTAGCTTGAGTTTCAGAGTTAGAAAACCCTCTTGCTTTTCCTGTAGATGTTTCAACTTCCCAAAAGAATAATCTTAGTTTATTGTTGGCAACTTCTTCTTTTAATTGAAAGAAACTCTCAATCTTTTTGTCTAAAACTATTTCTCCAACACTCACTAAGTGTATCATTTTTTGTGCTTCTTCTAGAGTATTTGCAGTTCCAGAATAATTTCCTTGTGTTGTTTTTACATTCCAATCATAAACTTCTGTAATTTGATCTATTGTTAAAGTAGTTGTAGTTTCGATTGTGTTTGAAGTTGTTGTTACTTCTTTAGCATTAATGTTTGAAAATGTTAATGCTACCATTGCTAATGTTAAAATTGATTTTTTCATGATTTCTAATTTTTAATGTTTTTATTAATTGTTTGATTTTGTTTTATATTGTTATATCAAGTAGTATTTTGATTTGTTACCCTTAAATTTGAATAAATTTTCAAATTTGTTTTTTCTAAGAAAAATGGAATCTAAAACACTATTTCAATTAACTTTATACAACTATATCATATAACATTTAAATTTGTTACCCATTTAATTTGAAATAATTTTATATTCTCTTTTACTGTCTTGCAAATGTTTATTATACTGTAATAAGAACATTCAGTTGAATCACCAATTCTATCTCCGTTAAATCACCATTTTTTGTAGTATTGGTTAATTATTTTTACATTAGCAGTAAATAAGATACTTATGGCAGAAAAAAATCTTCATCCAGATCAAATGTATATTGATGGTTTGATTCAAAATAACTCTAGCATTATTCAATCTATATATAAAAAGTTTGCGCCAAAAGTTAAAAACTATATTAGAACCAATAGTGGCGATGATGATCAAGCTCAAGATGTAATTCAAGAAGTTCTCATAACAATTTATAATCAAGCAAAAACCAACTCATTACAATTGAGTTGTCCGTTTGATGCTTACTTTTTTCTATTGTGTAAACGACGTTGGTTAAACGAATTAAAAAAATCTTCTAATAAAGAGGTAACATTACAAGATGAAAATGTATCTATAGATGAATCTGTTCAAGAAATGACATTTCAAACCGAAGTTTTTGATAGTAAACAATCTTTATTTGATGAAATGTTTCAAAAATTAGGTGAAAAATGTCAAGAAGTACTCAAACTTAGTTTTGTTACAAAAACTATGGAAGAAGTTGCCGAAAAACTAAACGTAACCTATGGTTATGTTCGTAAGAAAAAGTCGATTTGCACAGGTCAATTAACAGAAATGATACAACAATCACCTAGATTTAGATCTATTAATTACTAACGTTATGAAAGAAGAATTATACATAAGTTTTGAAAGCTATTTAAACAATGAAATGCTTCCTGAAGAAAGAAATGCTTTTGAAGAAATGCTTCAAAACGATACTGATGCAAAAGAAAAATTTGAAATTTATAAAAATGTAAATCAATTTTTAGAAAACAAATTTGATTCTAAAACCTTAGATTTTAAAGAAAATTTAAATTCTATTTCTAGCGAAAATTTTACAGAAAAAGCACAAGATAAATCTAAAGTTATAGCATTTAAACCTTGGTATTATGCTGTTGCAGCATCTGTTGCTCTGCTTTTTGGAACTTGGTTTATCATGCAAGGAAATCCTGACTATGGTGATTTTAATGCTCACGAAAATGCAGCTTTTACTGAAAGAGGAAGTATAATTAAAAATTTAAAATTGGCTCAAGAATCTTTTAATACCAAAAATTATAAAGCAGCAATTACCAATTTTGAAATTGTTTTAAAAGATTATGATAAACCAGAAATAAGATATTTTTATGCAATATCACTATTAGAAGAAAGCAGATATAGCGAAGCGGAAACAAATTTATTAACATTACAATCAGGAAAATCTATTTATAAAGATAAAGCAACTTGGTATTTAGCATTGTCAAAATTAAAACAAAATCAATTCGACGAATGTAAAAACTACATCAATCAAATTCCAGAAGATGCTGAAGATTATAATAAAGCACATAAATTATTAGACAAGTTAGATTAGTTTTTTATCATAAATTTGTCATTTCTCATTTGTTGAAATGACAAAAAAAGTATTCATTTGTGGCTTTTGTTTATTTTTTCTTTTACTATTTTTGCAACTCACAACTCACAACTCACAACTCACAACTCACAACT
>JAYTPS010000120.1:0-7554 GCA_043747155.1 Flavobacterium sp.
TGTTTGCGGTTTTCGCGACGCGAAAACCGCAACCAAAGGATTTCCATTACTGTCTGGGCTAAATTGGTATTGCCATTTGTAAAATTAAAAGTTCTAATACACCCAATTACACTATATAACAAATTTTATTACATTTGAAATCAAATTAAAAAAAATATGAAATTCTATTTACACGCATTTAAAAACTTTGCCAACTTTGACGATAGAGCAAGCAGAACAGAATATTGGATGTTTTTTGTATTCAATATTGCCTTTGCATTACTTTGCTATTCTTTAGATTTAATATTTGATCTCGGAATTAAAAAATATGGATTTGGGTTTCTTTACTCTACATATGTCATACTAAGTTTTGTTCCTGGATTGGCACTTGCGGTAAGACGTTTGCATGATTTAGATAAAAACGGTTGGTTTCTTTTGTTAGGATTAATTCCTATTGTAAATTTTTATTTAATAGCACTAATGTGCACAAAAAGTAATGAAGAAGGAAATGCCTATGGTGAAAAACCAGCAAACAGTGATATTGACGAATTTATTAATGATGATAAAACCTGTAGTATAATTGTAATTATTTCTATAGTTTGGTTATTTATTAATAAATTGAGTTGGACAATTATTTTAAAAACTGTTGATGAATATTATAAAAATGAATATTTTAAATATTACAGCGAGTTTAATGGACTAACTTGGTCGTTTTTTCCATTATTTTTATCGTTGGCAGTTAAGAATCGAAGTTGGAAAATAGTTTTATTAATATGTTCATTATTATATATGTTATTAAATTTTTACGAATTAGTTCAAATTCATCTACATAATAATAATTTTCAATTTTAATGCTAAAAACAATTATTTATATAGCAACTGGAGGAGCAATTGAAAGTGTTTTACGATACTTAACAGCAGTTTTTGTTATAAAATATTGATCAAACCATTTTCCGATGGCAACATTAATTACCAATGTTTTAGGTTGTTTTTTAATTGGGATGTTGATTGGAGTTTTAGAAAAGTTTAATTTTACAAATTCTAATTTAAAGTGGTTTTTAATCACTGGATTTTGTTGAGGTTTTACAACATTTTCGGCTTTTGGATTTGAAAATATTACGCTTTTTGAAAATAACAATTCGTTAATAGCATTTATTTAAATTGCTTTAAGTATAATTTTTGGGCTTTTTGCATTTTGGCTAGGACTTTTTATTTCTAAATAAAAACACAAAAATCTGTGTTAATCTGTATTATAAATGTTCTATTTTTAGTAATTTCGCACACTATGAATGAAAAAGATATACAAGATATTCAAAATTTATTGGCTTCGTCAAAGAAAATTGCTATTATTCCGCATCGCAGTCCCGATGGAGATGCAATGGGATCAACATTGGGTTTATATCACTTTTTATTAAAATTAAATCACAATCCAGTAGTCATTGCTCCTAACGATTTTCCAGAATTTTTAGCATGGTTACCTTCATCTGACAAAGTATTAATTTATGAAAATGATAAAGAAAATTGCACTAAAATTCTTGAAGAATCTGAAATAATTTTTACATTAGATTTCAATGCTTTGCACAGAACTGGTGAAATGGAAAATGTACTTAGCAAGATTTCTGCGCCAATAATAATGATTGATCACCATCAAGAACCAAGAACTTATGCAACCTTTACATATTCAGACACTTCCTATGGCTCAACTTGTGAAATGGTTTATAATTTTATTGGCTACTTAAATCAAAAACCACTTTTAGATAAAGCAATTGCAACTTGCCTATATACTGGAATTTTAACCGATTCTGGTGGATTTCGTTACCCAAAAACAACTGGTAAAACTCATAGAATTATTGCTGATTTTATAGATTTAGGCGTTGAAAATTCTGAAATTCCAAATTTGCTTTTTGACAATAATTCTTTTGATAGATTAAAATTATTAGGTCGTTCTTTTCAAAACATGAAAGTAATTCCAGAATTAAAAACTGCATACACATGGCTTTCTCAAAAAGATTTAGACGAATTTAATTACGTAAAAGGCGATACCGAAGGCATTGTTAACTATGGTTTGACAATAAAAGGCATTGTTTTTGCAGTCATTTTTATCGAGCATAAAGAGGAAAATATTATAAAAATATCATTTAGATCTGCAGGTGATTTTGATGTAAATCAATTTGCAAAAAACCATTTTATTGGTGGAGGACACATTAATGCTGCCGGAGGAAAATCTAACGATTCACTCGAAAATGCAATTAAAAAATTTGAACAAATTATTTCAAAAACAACACTATAATATGAACAGTATAAAAATATTATTTTTTATAACTTTTATTTTACTCATTCTTTCAAGTTGTAAAGAACCACAAGCACGAAAACCAATTTCACATTCTTCTGGAACTTTCATGAACGAATCCGTTGAACGAAATAAAAAATTGGTAAAAAATGAAGAAAAACAAATAGATTCAATAATAAAAAACAATCCTAAAATTAAATATATAGCATCTCAAAAAGGATATTGGTATCATTATGAACAAAAAAATGATATAGATACTTTGCATCCCAAAAAAGGAGATATAGCTTTTTTTGATTATGAAATTAAAGATATAAAAGGTACTATTATTTATTCGCAAGAAGATCTTAAGCCACAAATTTATGCTGTTGATAAACAAAACATTCTTATGGGTTTGCGTCATGGAATAAAGTTAATGCGAAAAAAAGAAAAAGTAACTTTCCTTTTTCCATCTCACATGGCTTATGGCTATCATGGTGATGAGAAAAAAATTGGAACAAACGAATCAATAATTTGTACGGTAACGCTAAAAGATTTTAAACCTGAAAATAAAATAAACAAAGTAGAATAATTAAAAATGAAGAAAATAGTATGCTTATTATTAGTTGCAATAACAGCAACTTTCACTTCTTGTAAAGAAGAACACAATAACTTAAAAGATGGCTTATATGCCGAAATTGAAACCTCAAAAGGAAAAATTTTATTAGAATTAGATTATAAAAAAGCTCCAGTAACAGTTGCCAATTTTGTTTCGCTTGCAGAAGGCACAAACACATTTGTATCTGACAATTTAAAGAACAAACCAGTTTTTAATGGCTTAAAATTTCATCGTGTAATTCCAGATTTTATGATTCAAGGTGGAGATCCATTAGGAAACGGTTCAGGCGATGTTGGCTATAAATTTAAAGACGAAATAACCGATTTAAAATTTGACAAAGGTGGCTTACTTGCCATGGCAAATTCTGGTCCAGGCACTAACAGTAGTCAGTTTTTTATTACTCACAAAGAAACACCATGGCTTAATGGATTGCATACAATTTTCGGAAAAGTTATTGAAAATGGTATGGAAGTAGTAAATGCAGTTGTTCAAGACGACACTATTAATTCAGTTAAAATTATTAGAAAAGGAGAAGATGCAAAGAAATTTGATGCCATAAAAATTTTTAGTGATTACTTTAAAGTAGAATCTGAAAATCAAAAAAAACAAGCTCAAGTTTTAGAAGAAGGACAAAAAAAATATAAAGAAGAATTTCAAAAAGTAATTACCGAGAAAATTGCTTTGCATACTGAAAGTATTTCTTCTGGAATAAAATTACCAAGTGGAGTTGTTTATAAAATTACTTCTAAAGGTAGTGGAAAAAAACCTGTTACAGAAAGCACTGTAATGTTAACTTATGCAGGGTTTTTAGAAGATGGAACACTATTTGATAGCAACAATGTTCCAACTTGTAAAACTTTTGGAAAATATAATGAACAAAGAGATGCGCAAGGTGGTTATAAATTAATGCCTTTTCAAGTAGGTTCTAAAGGAAAGATGATTCCTGGACTTGAAGAAGGACTTTCAAAAATGAATATTGATGATAAAGCAACAATATTTATACCATCTAATTTGGGTTATGGAGCTAATGGTGCTGGAAATATAATACCTCCAAATGCAAATATTATTTTTGAAATTGAAATGAAAGAAGAAAAAAAATAAAATAAAAACTAATAGAAAATTAATAAAACAAAAGATGAAAATAAAATTTAAAATTATTTGTCTATTCTTTTTAGGGTTGACAATTACAAACGCACAAACTACAAAAAACACTGTAAAAAAAGCTCTTAAAACATCCAAATCGGTTGCGGTTAAACCAGCAATTAAGACAAATGTAGTAACTCAATCGGTTTTACCAGTTGCAACACCAAATCAAGGAATTTTTGCAGAAATTGAAACTAGTAAAGGTAAAATTACAGTGCAATTAGAATATAAAAAAACACCAATTACTGTAGCAAATTTCATTTCTCTTGCCGAAGGTAACAATCCAATTGTGGGAGAAAAATTTAAAGGAAAAAAGTTTTATGATGGAATTAAATTTCATAGAGTTATCGCCGATTTTATGATTCAAGGTGGTGATCCAGACGGAAATGGCTCAGGTGGTCCAGGTTATGCTTTTAAAGATGAATTTACCGATTTACAACATCATTCAGCTGGAATCCTTTCAATGGCTAATGCTGGTCCAAAAACCAATGGCTCACAATTTTTTATTACACATAGAGCAACACCACATTTAAATGGAAAACATACTGTTTTTGGTATTGTAGTTACTGGAATGGATGTTGTAAATACAATTGCACAAAACGACATCATTAAAACTATAACAATTAGTAGAAAAGGTGATGACGCTAAAAAATTTGATGCAGTAAAAACTTTTTCCGATTATTTTGCAAATAAAGCCGAAGATGAAAAAAAACAAGCTATAATTGATACTGAAAATAAAGCTAAACAAGCAATAATTGATGCTGAAAAAAATAAAGAATATAAAGCTAAATATGGTGCTATTATGATGGCTAAAGCTGATGCTTTAAAAAATATGAAAACAACAGCAACCAAAACAAATTCAGGTTTACAATACATAATTACTCAAAAAGGAACTGATAAAAAACCAGCCGACGGAACAAATGTTTTTATTCACTATGCTGGATATTTAGAAGATGGAACATTGTTCGACAGTAGTTATGAAGAAGTAAACAAAACTTATGGAAAATTTGATCAAGCTAGAGCAAGTCAAAACGGCTACAAACCAATGGCTGCACAAGCAGGAAAATACCAATTTATTCCTGGATTTGTCGAAGGATTAAATGCAATGTCATTTGGTGATAAAGCAACTTTATTTATCCCATCTAATTTAGGTTATGGAGAAAGAGGTGCAGGTAATGTTATACCTCCAAATTCAAATATTATTTTTGAAGTTGAATTACTAGAAACTATGCCTAAATAATTTATAGAAAACAACAATAATGATAGCGCCAATTTTAAATTAAAATTGGCGCTTTTTTTAAATTATTACAATTTAAATTTCCATTCAAACTCATCATTATCATTAATGATTGCTCCAATTTCTACTCTAATAATCTCATCAAATTCAGATTGTAAAATTAACCAATTACTCTCATTAAAATGATTTTCTGTAGAGTCAAAATCTTCTATTTCCCAAGAATTAAATGGTAGCTCCTTTTTTACTTCATTAATATTTCTTCCAATTATTATTTTTTCTAATAAACTTAATTCCTTATTAGATGAAATTATATATCCTAATCTGTAATCTTCGTCTTCATAAAAAGTTAATCGCAATTTTATGTCATTATACAAATAAATTACATTTTTTTCATCGTCAATAAATTGCTTATTTGGTTTTCCAAAAATAGCAATTACATTATCTTGTTTCATGCCAAAAAGCAGTTTATCTATTCCGTTTTTAGGATTTAATTTCATTTTTTTTATACAAAAATAACAATAATTATCAATATAAATAATTGATAAATATTAGGTTTTTACTTTTTTCTTTATTTCAAAACCAAACGCAATTTTATTGCGTAACTATACCAATAACCAATAAATATATAATGCTATGAAAAAAATTACTTTTCTAAAATTTGTATTTGGGCTACTTTTTACTTTAAACGGATTGACATCTCAATCTCAAGTAGTTACAAATAATCTAGACGACGGAACTCCAGGAACATTAAGGAATCAAATTGCAAGTGCAGCTTCTGGAGCCACTATTACATTTGACATAAGTGTAACAAACATTTTATTAACTTCAGGGCAAATTCCAATTGACAAATCTTTAACTCTTTTAGGTAACGGATTATCTTCAACAACTATAAATGGAAATGCTAACGGTAGAATATTTGATGTTATGGTTGGTAATTTTACAATTAATGATTTAACACTTACTAACGGATTGGCTGCAAATGGTGGAGCAATTCAAGTTACAAATTCAAATTTAATTATTAATAATGTAACAATTACAAATAGTATTGCTAATGCAAGTAATGGTAGTGGCGGTGCAATTTTAATTAATTCAGCAGCAACTTTTACGGCTACAAATTCAAGTATTTCTTCAAATAGAGCTAATCGAGCTGGTGGTGCAATAGAAATTGTTGCAGGAACTACTGCAAATTTAACAAATGTTAATTTAATTTCTAATAATGCTGGAGTTTCGCCTGCAACAGCTGCTCCTGGAAATGGTGGTGCATTACATGTTACTGGAAATGGTTCTGTAAATATTATTGGCGGAAATATATCTTCAAATATTGCTGCCGCTGAAGGTGGAGGATTATGGAATGGAACTGGAACAATGACTATCAATAATGCTACAATAAATGGAAATACTGCATCTGGTGTTGCATCAGATAATGGTGGTGGCGGAATTTATAACTTAAACACCGGAATTTTAAACATTTCAGCAACAACAATTTCTAACAATATTGCAAATGGAACTTCGGGTTCTGGTGGAGGAATTCTAAATGATGTTGGATCAAATTTAACTGTAACTGATTCTTCAATTATTGGAAACAGAGCAAATCGTGCAGGTGGTGGAATTGAATCGCAAGCAAGTTCAACAACAAATTTATCAAATGTTATTTTAAATAATAATAATGCTGGAATCTCTCCTGCTTTAGCTGCTCCTGGTAATGGTGGTGGTTTACACGTAACTGGAAACGGAACTGTAAATATTACAAACGGAACTGTAAATTCTAACATTGCTGCCGCAGAAGGTGGAGGATTATGGAATGGAACTGGAACTATGACAATAAATGGTACTACTATTAATATAAATAGTGCTTCTGGTGAGGCTGCAGATAATGGTGGTGGTGGAATTTATAACCTAAATGGAGGAACTTTAAATATTTCAGGTGCTACAATTTCTAACAATAGTGCAAATGGAGCACTTGGTCTTGGTGGTGGGATTTTGAACGATGGTGCAATATTAATAATAAGCAATTCTATGATTTCTGGAAATTCTGCTAATTTAGAAGGTGGAGCAATATGGAATAACACTGGAACAGCTACTATCAATACAAATTCAACATTAACTAATAATTCTGCATTAGGAACAGCTGCTGATAATGGTGGAGGTGCAATTTATAATTTTGCAGGTATAATAAATGTTACTGGTGGTTCTATAAATAACAATACTGCTCTAGGAACTTCAGGTTCTGGCGGAGCATTTTTTAATGATCAAGGTGCCACTTTAAATATTACCTCTACATCAATAACCGGAAATAGTTCAAATAGAGCT
>JAYTPS010000121.1:0-3140 GCA_043747155.1 Flavobacterium sp.
AGGATCTGAAAAAATATTTCCATGATGAACAAGACAAATATTCTGATACTCATATAAATCATTTAAGTCTTTAAGGTTTTCAATATTTTCAAAGGTACTTAAATATTTTATCTCCCATATATTATTGTAAACTCTATTAAATTGATTTTTTCCTTCCATTTGTAAAACAAGTAACAAATTAATTTCTTTTTTATCTTTAACTTGTTTTTCTTGCTTTGTTTTTTCTAAAACTAATTTCTTAATTTCGTCTTCTTTATTTTTCTGATTTTTTTCTCTATGTTTCTCCAGTGGTTTAACCAAGAAATTTTCAAAATCATCATCAAAGGTAATACCCATTTATTTTTAATCGTTCAAAAGTTTCTGGTGACATATTATTACTTTTTTTTAAAAACTAGTTTGTGAGCGTAATGTTCACAAACTAGTATAATTTGGTTATTTAATAGGTTAAGTACTCAAACCCAATTTGTTTAAATTTGGTATCAATCCGTTTACTGCATGATTCTCGCAACCATCGCCACATGGTAAACCACTAGCTTCTACTGCAACACCATTGTTTTGTAATGCAATTAGTGAAGTTGGCACCACGGTTTCCCAAGTTTCTTTTACTCTATATTCTTGCTCTTTTAGTTCATCTACAATTGATAAATATAATGGATCACCAAGAATAGGCATTTGTCCGCCATTCCATATTTGTCCAAACGCCATGTAATGCATCACGGCTTTTTCAAACCCAGGTTTTACGGTTACAATAACTCTGCACATACCAGCTTGCATGAAGTTTCTAAATATTGGGTCGTTAATCTCGGTTTGGTATAATTCGTCCCAATCATCACGATTACCCCAATAAAAAGGATAAAAGTTATAGCTCATTAAGTTCCAATCGAATGCTTGTTCCATAAATTTAGCAAAACTGCCATATTCGTCCATTTCTTGAGTAACGTTAACTTGATGATTAGAAAAAGTTGCATTGTCGTTATACATTTTTTGACCAAATCGTCTGTTTGAAGCTGTGTTACTATCATCAATTAAATAAGAAATGCAATTTTTTCTTAAAACAAGTTGTTCTATTTGACGGTAAAACATTGGATTACTTTCGCTAATTTGAACACCTGTTATTTTGGCTGACACTAAGTTTTCATTGTACTTTTCTAGTTGTGCTTTGTAACCAGCAATAATTTTCTCGAAAGTTTCTTTTTTCCATGCCAAAATAGTTTCCTCCGTAGGTTCTGTTTTAACAGAAAGTGATATGCTACACGAATGATAATTTCCTAAAGCATAACTAAAACTTACTTTATCTGTAAAATCATCTAAAATATGTCCTAAAGGTTTATAGCCAATTAAATCATTTTGGGTTATGTTAACAATTCCTCCTTGTTTAACTAAATTATGATTTCCAAAAGAAATATTAGCAGTATGCGGTTCTGTTGTATTAGTATCTGTTTTGGCTGCAAATTTAAGTTTAGCAATAGTTGGTTTATATCCTTTTTCTATTGGAATGTCATACGAACCTTCTATAGTTTCTAAAGCACCAAATTTTACAGTTGAAATTGTTTTATTAGCAAATATAAATTTTTTAGGATGCGTGTTTACTTCAATTTCATACGTTGATGCCAATGCTTGATAATTTAACTCGGTAATGTTAATAAAATTGGCATATCCAACTGTTCTTAGATCAATTGGTTTTTCTAAAACTATTGCATTTTCGGCAATTTTACTAACTTCCATTCCCAAACGATGCAACTTGCTTGGTTGTGGAACCATAAATTCATACATCAATCTTTTTCCGTAATTAAAAATTTCATTTTTATAAGTTGTATTAATAAAACGAAATACACCTGACACATGATTTTCTCCTAAACGATTGTCAAAAGCATGAACATTTTCTTCGGTAAACTCATCGGTGACTTTAACTATTTTTTCCGATTTTACTCGTGAAACTATTCTTTCTGAAGCTTTTTGGGTAATTTCTTTTCCTTGAACAACTGCTTGTCTATTGCTTTCTTCTTTAGAAACATTGGTTGCATAACTTGCACTTGCATCTAAACTAAAAGTATCACCATAAGAATATTTTGCATTAACATTAGAAGCGAAGTTTTTATCTTCTTGCATGATTTTGGCAATCTCTGTTTGCATTTCAAAACGCTCTGTCGATGTGGTGTCAGTTAATTTTTCGGTTTCAACTTCAACACTATCAGTTTTTGTAGTTTGGGTTTGATGAAAAGAAGTGGTTGTTTTACTTCTTAATTCTTTAGCCATTATGTTTTCAATATGTGCAACTTCGCCAGCATCATAACAACATACATGAGAAACTACTTTTTTATAATCGGCAATACCCAATTGACGAAAACCAAAACCCTTTGGTTTAAAGTCATTTTGATTATTTTCATGATTGGAAATAGCATTTAAATCTGTTAAAGAACCACGAGTACAACTATTAAAACTAAATTTTAAAGAATCAATTTTAAACTTTTTAGTTATGCCATTTGTAAAATTTAATGTGCCACTAAAATTTTTAATAGTTTCATTTTGAGCTTGAGTAATTTCATCGCCAATGCCAAACATATTAAAAACAGAAATAGTATTTGCTATTGCAGAAATAGTTCCTGCGCCATCAGTAATATGTTTACCATTAATAAATTCTAAATCATATACAATATATGTAAGTATATAAGTGGTATTTGGAACTTGAATAGTCATGTATGGATTAAATTTTCCATTTACATTTTTACTACAAATATTAAAAGTAAAATCATCAATTTTTGCACTATTTGCTGCAACATGAATAACTGCATCGCCAATTGTAACTATTTTTTGCGAGAATTGAGTTTTAGAAACAATATTAGAGTATTGCTCTTTTTTTAAATCTTCAATTTTAGTTATTACATCGTCAAAAGTTTCAAATTGTCCAAGATTTACAATTGAATTTAAAAGATTGTAATTAGTGATAGAAAGATTTTTTTTTAAAAAATCGTCATCCGCTTCTTTTGGATAAGCAAAAATAAATTCTGGTAATTTTGGATACTCTATTTGTGGTTGATTGCAAAAATCTTCTGGATCATAGTTTGCATCACGTGTATTTGCACACAATGCTTTTTTAGAGATAATGTATGCTCTTTCATAATCAATTAAAAGTGGATTTA
>JAYTPS010000122.1:0-14796 GCA_043747155.1 Flavobacterium sp.
ATTCCAAACTCGCTATATTGGAATTTGGAATTTTAATTATTGTGATTGATAAAGTTATCTAATTAATGCTGGTTCAACCCATTTAAAAATTTGAGATTGTGATGGAATTATCAATCTTTCTGAAATTTTAGCCATTCTTGCTGGTAATTTCATTAGATAATCTCTTGCTTTTTCGGCTTCATCTGTTAATCCTGACAATTTATCTATTTCCCATTTTTCGATTAATTTTTGCATAATATCAACATAATCAGCAGCCGTGTAAACCCCAATTCTTTGAGCAGAATCTGAAAAATGCTCGAATGCTGAACCAATTTTTTCGCCAGATTCTCTAAGAAATTGTGCAGGCATAACTATTTTTTGTTTCATCATATAATTAAATGATAGTAACATTTCGCTTGGATCAACTTTAAAAATTTGATTAACAAACTCTGAATAAGCATGATGATGACGCATTTCGTCACCAGCAATCATTTTACAAATTTTAGAAAGTTTATTGTCTCCATAACTTTTAGCAATTTGAGAAACTCTATTATGAGAAATATAGGTTGCAAGTTCTTGAAACGAAGTATAAACAAAGTTTTTATATGGATCACGACCAGTGCCAATATCAAATCCGTCGGCAATTAAATGTTGCGTAGTAATTTCAATTTCTCGCATGTTTACTCTACCTGATAAATAAAGATATTTATTTAATAAATCTCCATGACGATTTTCTTCGCTTGTCCAATGACGAACCCATTTACTCCAACCATTATTTTCAACTTGACCAACTCCATCAACATCCATCAACCATGATTCATAAGTTGGCAAAGCTTCTTCTGTAATTGTATCACCTACAAGAGTTACCCAAAAATCATAAGGCAAGTCTTTGGCAATTTCACGAAGTTCTTTTACTTCCTCAAAGAAATTTTCACTTTCAGAGTTTGGCAAAAAATCAGTTGGTTGCCAAATTTTTTCAACTGGAATTAAATATTGATCAACAAAACCATCAATTTTATTTTCTAGAAACTGCATTACTTCTAGACGAATATTTTTTATAGACATTATTTTAAATTTAAATTTTAAATTCACTTAGAAATTTAAAATTATTTGATTTTTAACTATTTTACAAATTTACATTTGATTTTATTCAAATTGAAAATCTTAACTATACTTTAATATCTTTTACGACAGCATCTTCTGTCATTTTTATCAGTTCTTCAAATGTATAATTTTTTACTGCAATAGGTTGATGAATAATAAATTCTAATTTAGTACCTAAACCCATTGGAAAAGCTCCAAATTTAACCATTTTCCATGAATTATTAATACTAATTGGCACTACATAAGCAGAAGGTGCATATTTACAAAGAATTTTTAAACCACTTTGTGCGAATTCCTTTGGATTTCCATTTTTACTTCTAGTTCCTTCAGGAAAAATCACTGCAGCTCTATTGTGTTTTTCAATATATTCTGACAATCCTTTTATTAGAGGAATGGCTTGTTTTGGATCTTTTCTGTCAATTAAAATTGATCCGCCATGACGCAAATTATAAGAAACACTTGGAATACCTCTTCCTAATTCTTTTTTACTAACAAATTTTGCATGGGATTTTCTTAAATACCAAATCATTCCAACAATATCATACAAACTTTGATGGTTGGAAACAAATATTATAGGAACATTTTCTGGGATTAGATTTCTGTTTTTAAAAGAAAATGTTGAGCCAAGAAGATAGGTGCATCTAACCAATAAAAAATTTAAATAATCAACACTTTTTTTATGAGCTTGATATCCAAAAACATTTAAGCATATCCATTGAATTGGATGAAAAACGACCAAACACAATCCGAAGGAAAGATAATAAATAACAGAAATTGGATACGAAATTAGTTTTTCCATAAAAAAATAGTTCCGTACAAAAGTAAGAAATTAATTTATTTTAGAATTGTTTAAAATTCATTTTCACAAATATAAAACTATCAAAAAAAATACTTATTTTTACGAAATTAAATGCCCATAAATGAAAGAAAAAATGAGTTCAGAAAAAGAATCAAAATTAAAAGCATTACAGTTAACGCTTGACAAATTAGACAAAACTTACGGAAAAGGAACCGTAATGAAAATGGGTGATAAAGCCGTTGAAGAAGTTGAAACAATTTCATCTGGCTCGCTAGGATTAGATTTAGCACTTGGTGTAAATGGCTATCCAAGAGGAAGAGTTATTGAAATATATGGTCCAGAATCATCTGGAAAAACTACCTTGACACTTCATGCAATTGCCGAGGCACAAAAAGCAGGAGGAATTGCAGCATTTATTGATGCTGAACATGCATTTGATAGAAATTATGCCGAAAAACTTGGTGTTGATATCGAAAATTTAATTATATCACAACCCGATAATGGTGAACAAGCACTTGAAATTGCCGAAAACTTAATACGTTCAGGAGCAATTGATATTGTAGTTATTGACTCTGTTGCAGCTTTAACACCTAAAAGTGAGATTGAAGGTGAAATGGGTGATTCTAAAATGGGATTGCACGCAAGATTAATGTCGCAAGCATTAAGAAAATTAACAGGAACCATTAGCAAAACAAACTGTACCGTGTTCTTTATTAATCAATTAAGAGAGAAAATTGGAGTTATGTTTGGAAATCCAGAAACAACAACCGGAGGAAATGCATTGAAATTTTATGCCTCAGTTAGATTGGATATTCGTCGTTCATCTCAAATAAAAGATGGTGAAAATGTTGTTGGAAATAGAACTAAAGTAAAAGTAGTAAAAAACAAAGTTGCTCCTCCATTTAAAGTTGCCGAATTTGACATAATGTATGGCGAAGGAATATCTAAAACTGGAGAAATTTTAGATTTGGCAGTAGAATTTGAAATAGTGAAAAAAGCAGGTTCTTGGTTTAGTTATGGCGAAACCAAACTTGGTCAAGGTCGAGATGCAGTAAAATCTTTAATAAAAGACAATCCTGAATTGGCTGATGAACTTGAACTAAAAATTAAAGCATTAATAAAAGAAAATAATGCCTAACAAAAATTAAATCGCGCCTTGAGCGTGATTTTTTTTTATTTTGACGCAACCTTTTTAGTAAAATAGCATCTACTAATTATAATATACATTAAAAATGAAAAAAATTATATTGATAATAGCAGTTTTTTTTGCCTTAAATTCTTGTACTACAAGTAGTGAAAGCGATAGAAATTTTGTTGTGTTACCAATTGTAAGTGTAGAAATGCCAATAAGTTACACAGTTGACAATATTTCTAAAATTAAAATTAAATATAAAAGACCTACAGAATGTCATATTTTTAATGGTTTTTATATTGCTGATGATGAAATAGATTCGAATAAAAAAACAATTGCAATACAAACTGTAAAGTTAAATAATTCTAATTGTCAAGCAGACGATAACCAGTTTGAAGTTTTTTTAGATTTTAAACCTACGGTTGCTGGAACTTATACATTTAAATTTTGGTTAGGATTAAATGAAAATGGGTCAGACGAATATGAAACCTATGTTGTAGAGGTATTATAAATTATTAAATTATTTCAGCTTGAGTTTAGAGCAACTGATATATAATTGCAAAAGAAATGACATAAAAGCACAAGAAACATTATATAGATTATACTCGTCTAAACTGTTTTCTGTATGCTTAAAATATTCACGCAATTATGAAGAAGCTCAAGATAATTTACAAGAAGGATTTATATTAATTTTTGAAAAAATAGACCAATTTTCGTTTAAAGGCTCGTTTGAAGGTTGGCTAAAAAGAATCATTGTAAATTACACATTACAACAATATAGAAAAGAGAATTTTTTAAACATAGTTGACGAAAATTTTGCAGATGATACTGCCGATGTTACTGTTGAAATTGATGATGAAAACCTATCTGTTGATTATTTATTAAAAATAATTCAGGAACTACCAGATAAGTATAGAATGGTTTTTAATTTATTTGCAGTTGATGGTTATTCACATCAAGAGATTTCCGACATGTTAAAAATAAGTGTTGGAACGTCAAAATCTAATTTGTCTAGAGCAAGATTGATTTTAAAAGAAAAAATAGAATCCGGAAACGGAAAAACAAAATCACTTTCTTAAAAATGAAAGAAAATAAAAACATAGATACTCTTTTTCAAGATAAATTTAAAAATCTTGATGTTAATCCCCCAAAAGAAACTTGGCTGAATATAGAAGAGCGATTATTAGAGAAAAAAGAAAAACGAAGAGTAATTCCTTTTTGGTGGAAATTATCTGGCATTGCAGCATCAATGGTTCTTGGGTTTGGCGTAATTAATGTAATTTTTGAGAGCAATAAAACTGAAAACAGCATTGTTAATTCTGATAAAAATAAGTCTATTAAGAATTCTAATAATTCCAATAGCTCCAACAACAATAATACTATAATTACTGAGGAAGCAATTACTAAATCATCAAAGGATAATACTGGTATAAACTCAACTATTTCTAAAAAAAATGGAGCTAATGGTTCTAATTCTAAATATGATGAAGGTATTGCTAATCAATCTAACTCTAATAAAAAAACGAATGATAATTCTTTATTAAATGAAGTTTTAAAAAATAAATCTAATTTAAAAAATCAGATTAAAAAAGATGTTATTGCAAATAGAATTAATTCTAATATGAATAACAAAACTGAAAAAAACAAGTCAATAAAAGAAGCTGTTTTACCACTTAATAGTTTAAATAATAGTGTAGCCGATAAATCTTCTGTAATAAATAAAAAGAACACCATTTATAACTCTTCTGAATTTAAAAATGAGATAAAAGAGGATAAAACAGTGGTTAGTTCGGTATTAAAAAATGAAGGAATAAATTCTTTTAATAAATCTATTAATGACAATAAAACAACATTAGATAATAAAATCTTAACAGCTCAAAACGATACTAAAACGTCAACTGAAAATAATATAAAAGAAGAAATAAAAAAATTGGATTCAACATCTGTTGCTAGTGTTGTGCCAAATGCGATGGAAGAATTGCTTAATGAAAAAGAAAATAAAAAGAGTAAAGAACCAAAATTAAATAGGTGGCAACTTACATCTAATGTTGCGCCTATTTATTTTAGTTCAACCACTAATGGATCGCCTTTAGACTCAGAATTAAAAAATAATACCAAAGAATATACTACCAATTTTAGTTATGGTTTAGGTGTAAATTATGCTGTAAACAAAAAACTAAAAATAAGAACTGGAGTTAACTCTTTATCAATAGATTATAACACAAATGATGTTGTTTTTTATCAAAATTCAAGTGCTAAATCGTTGAAACACGTTACTACGAATACAATGGGTTCTGTAATTCAAATTGAAAGTAAAAACAATGCTCAAGTAACTACAGAAATTTCTCCATCAGGAAATTTATTAAGCAAATTTGACAGTTCAGTAAATCAAAAGATTGGCTATTTAGAAATACCTTTTGAGTTATCTTACAAGGTTTTAAATAAAAAAATAGGTGTAAATGTTATTGCTGGTTTTAGTACTTTGGTACTAAATCAGAATGAGGTTTCAATAATCTCGTCTGGCACACAACTTAATATTGGTCAAGCCAATAACTTGAACGATTTACATTTTAGCACCAATATTGGTCTTGGTCTTAAATATGGTTTTTTAAAACGTCTAGAAGCAAGAATTGAACCTGTATTAAAATATCAAATGAATACATTTAACGCTGATTCTGGTGGATTTAAACCTTACTTTTTTGGTTTATATTCTGGAATTTGTTATACTTTTTAAGTTGGTTAGATTGTTTAAAATTAGTTAAGTGGTGTTATTACTTTCGAGTAATGGCAAGAAAGAGTTCGCCTCCAACGAGCTCTTTTTTTATGAATTAAAAGTTGATAATTGATTTAAAATAATTGTTCTAACTTGATCTTTAATTTCTTTTTTGTTTTCAGATTTTTTATCTTTGGTTTCAATAAAAAAATGAACTTTTGCTCTTATCAATCCTGGACTACCACTTAAAAAAGTATAAGAAAAACGCTTTTTATTATCTGCAAATGTCATGGGCACAATTGGAATTTTATGTTCTATTGCTAATCTAAATGCGCCATCTTTAAATTCGTCTAAAATTATTGATTCATCTGGAACTCCACCTTCGGGAAAAATACAAATACTTAATCCTTGGTGCAATCTTTTTTGAGCTCTACGATAAACTTCCATCCTACTTTTAGGACTATTGCGATCAACTAAAATACAAGTTCTTTTATAGAAAAATCCAAACAAAGGTATTTTAGCTAATTCTTTTTTTCCAACAAATACAAACGCATTTTTAGTAATTGCCAACATCATCATTACATCAAGCATCGAAGTGTGGTTGGCAACAAGCATATAACTTTTTTTAGATTCAAGTTCTTGCTCTTTTACTACTTTATAATAAAAACCCATTCCAATTAAAATTCCTTTAGCCCAAATTCTAGCCATAAAGAAAAAGTAGCAATACCATTCTTCTTTAAGGATTGAAACTAATAAAAACGGAAGCATAATTACTATAAATACTCCCATCAAAATGTAGAACCAAATGCGCCAAAGTACCCAAAAAACTATTTTTAGTAATCTCATAATGTCAAAAATAAGGAATAGTAGGTTACTTTTAATACAAAGCAGTAACTTTGCAGTAAATAAAAAATCATTGAAAATAAATTAAGCATAATATGGCTAAAATACTTACCGGAGTTCAAAGCACTGGAACGCCACATTTAGGAAACCTATTAGGCGCAATCATGCCTGCTATAGAATTGTCTAATAAACCTAATAATAAATCGTTTCTTTTTATCGCAGATTTACATTCGATTACTCAAATAAAAGATGGTAAAACTTTGCGCGCAAATACTTACAGTACTGCTGCGGCATGGTTAGCTTGTGGACTAGATGTTACTAAAGTTACCTTTTATCGTCAAAGCGATGTGCCACAAACTGCTGAATTATCATGGTATTTAAGTTGTTTTTTTCCTTTTCAGCGATTAACATTGGCACATTCTTTTAAAGATAAGTCAGATAGATTAGAAGATGTAAATGCAGGACTATTTTCTTATCCAATGCTTATGGCAGCAGATATTTTATTGTATGATGCCAATTTTGTACCTGTAGGAAAAGACCAAATGCAACATATTGAAATTACACGCGATGTCGCTTCACGTTTTAATCATCAAATGGGAGAAACTTTTGTAATTCCAGAAGGAAAAGTACAAGAAGAAACCATGTATGTTCCTGGAACAGATGGACTAAAAATGAGTAAATCTCGCGGTAATATTATTGATATTTTTCTTGAAGATAAAGCTTTGCGCAAACAAATAATGTCAATAGAAAGTGACAGTACACCACTCGAAGAACCAAAAAATCCTGATACCTGCAAGATATTTGGCATTTATAAATTGGTTGCCAATGAAGAGCAAATTGCAACAATGAAACAGAATTATCTTGGAGGAAATTATGGTTATGGACATGCTAAACAAGCGCTCTTTGAATTAATTTGTGAAAAATTTAAAACTGAAAGAGAAAAATACAATTACTATATAAATAATCTTGATCAAGTTGATGTATTACTAAAACAAGGTGCAGAAAAAGCTTCTCTTGTTGCTAATGAAGTTTTGGGTAGAGTTAGAATGAAACTGGGTTTTAAGTGATTGTTTTTCTAGAATTTAACTCCCAGCTAAATTAGTATAACCAAATCTTATTAAGATTTTTTTTGGGTAATGTATGTATTTTCATAACTTTAAAATAATTAGTATGAAAAAAATTAGCTTTAGTATGTCAATAATTTTTATAACTCTATTTTTTAGTTGTTCTGTTCAAAAAACTGAATTTAAAATAGTTGATGATGTATTAATAAATCTAAAATCGCCTTTTACCTCAGTTTCTTATGAAAAAATAGAATTAGATGATGCTTCGTTTAAAATAAATGAAAAAAACCTTTGTAGGATATAAAATTCAAAAAGACCAAATTTTAAATAAAAAAAATAGAACATCAAGCGGTTTATATCAATGGATTGATAAAAAATATTCATAGATTGTAACAGATAAAGATATTGACGAAATGATAATTTCTTTGAAAAATCAGAAAAAGTGTGGTTGGGATAAGAGTAGTTTGAAAAAAACTAAAAAAATTATTTCGTTTGTAGATGTTAATAAATTTGAAAATCGAAATTCACAAGACATCGAAAGGCAAGAAAGAATGAAATCAGATAAGTTTATTTATTCTGTTTCAAAACCTGTATTTAATAAAAAGAAAAATATTTTATTTATTCAATCTATAATAACTTTAATTAACTTTGTACCAACAACTTACATTTACAAAAAAGAAAAAGGTGTTTGGATTAAAATTGCAAGTTACTATCCAAACGAACAATAAATTATATTTTATGAAAAGTTATTATGAAAAAAACACATCTTATCGTTTTACTTCTTATTTTATATAGCTGTTCGGTAAAAAAAACAGATTATTATATTATTAATTCAATTCTTAAAACTGAAAATAATATAACACCATTCATTTTAAATTATAAAAATGATAGTTCTGTAATTGATATTTATCTTGAACAATATAAAAATGATTTAAATCTAATTTCTAAAAACAAATCACATTATTCATTACTTCTAAATTATTCATTTATTAAAGGATATGATTGGTGCCTTACTGAAAAAGATATTGAACAAATGAAAAAAGAATTTGCTGTTCAAGAAAATATCATTTGGGAAACAAAATTGATTAATAATGATTCCATAGAATTAAAATTACCTTTAAAAAACCCTTCAAAAAAAATAAAAAATAATTATATATCTATTTCAAGACCATTGTATAATAATACTAAAAACAAAGCTGTAATCTTTTATTTTGAACAAAAAAACAATGGACTTAGGTATTATTTAGGTATTTTTAAACGGGAAAATAAATCATGGAAAATGGTTGGAAAAATGAAACATCAATTACTTTCAGTTATGTAAATTTACCTTAAACCACTTATTATGAAAATAAAGTTATTCACTTTAATTATTGTGCTTTGTGTTTGTTTTTGTAACTGTGTCTTAAAAAAAAATCCATACAAAATTATTGACAAAGTATTAGACTCTGATTCCAGTATAGATTGTGACTCAACAAGTGTAATTTTAGAGACTTCAAAATTTGATAAAAATTTCTTTAAATATTATGAAAATTTTAGATTAAGAGTAATTAATAATAATCATCCTTCTTATCATCCTTTTATTACTTGGCTAGATAAAAAAAACGAATGGTTGTTTAGTGAAGATGATATTAATTATATGTTGAAATATAAAAACGAATCTTTTAAACTAGATAAAAATGCTTTAAAAACAAATAAAGTAATTACATTAGTCGATTTTCATCTTTATAAAGATGAAATAGAAAAAAATAAAGATGTAACTAAACAAATTATTAATTGTAATTATTTGTATCAATTTAGCGCACCTATCTTTAATAAAAATAAAGATAAAGCTGTTATAATGAAAAAGTTTTTTAGCATAAATAAAAAAGTTTTTTACATCTTTATAAGAAATAAAAGTGAATGGATTTTAATAGGTAGATCAAATAATTATTCTGAGTGATTTTAAAAATTATTCTAATTATACCACTTCAAATAATTTTCCAGGCAAAGGACGAATAACACCTTTTAGTTCCATATTCAATAAAATAGATGCTATTTTAAAAATAGGAAAATCACAATCGAGAGCAATTACATCAAGTAATTGCTTTCCTGTTTTAAGTAGATAATCATATATAATTTGCTCATCTTTTTCTAATGTTACAAAAAGTTGTTTTTGTATTGATTTAGCGTCCGATTTATCGTTTATTTCCCAATTTAGAATATATAAAATATCGGCTGCAGAAGTTAATAAATGTGCTCGTTGTGTTTTTATTAAATTATTACAACCTTGACTGTATTTGTCTGAAGTTCTTCCTGGAACTGCAAAAACATCCCGATTGTAATCGTTGGCTAAATTTGCTGTTATTAATGAACCTCCTTTTTCGGCGCTTTCTATTACAATTGTGGCTTCACTCATACCGGCAACTATGCGATTTCGTTTTACAAAATTTTCTTTTTCAGGATTAGAGTTGCTCCAAAATTCGGTCATAAAACCTCCATTTTCTTCTATTTTAGCAACATACTTTTTATGCACTTTTGGATAAACTTGATTCAATCCATGTGCAATTACACCAATGGTTTGTAAATTATGTTCCATAGCAGCTTTATGAGCCACAATATCAACTCCATAGGCAAAACCTGATACAATTATTGGATTTAATGGTGCTAAATCTTCAATAAGGTTTTTACAAAAATCGGTTCCGTAAGAAGTTATTTCTCGAGTGCCAACAATACTTATTATTTTTCTATTATTTAAATCAATCTTTCCAGAAGTAAATAATAAAATTGGTCCATCAATACAGTGTTTTAAACGATTTGGATAATTTTGGTCATTGTAAAAAAGCGTGTTTATTTTATTATCTTTAATATAATTAAGTTCGGTTTCTGCAAGTTTAAAAACAGATTTATTTTTAAGATTTTTTAATAAAACCTGACCAACTCCATCAATTGATGAAAGCTTTGATGATTTAGTTTTAAAAATTTCTTCGGCGTTACCGCAATGATTTATAAGCTTTTTAGCAACAATATCGCCAACTCCATCAATTTTTAGTAGTGCTAATAGATGTAATAATTCTGTATCGTTCATTGTAAATAATTGGTTTTCAAAAGTAAGAACAAAAATTAAAATTGTTAACAAAGTTTGTTAATAAAATTTTGCAATTAGCATTAAATAATTAAATTTGTCATTATGAAGATGGATCAATATATTTCACAATTACTTTATCGTTATCAATGTGTAACGGTTCCAGGATTTGGTGCTTTTTTAACCGAAATTCAATCGGCTAAATTGCATGAAAATTCTAATTCATTTTATCCACCAAAAAAATTGGTTTCTTTTAATTCTTATTTAAAAAATAATGATGGTTTGTTAGCAAATCATATTTCACAGTCTGAAAAGATGTCTTATGAAGTTGCAGTAACAACAATAGAAAATCAAGTAGCTGTTTGGAAGTCTAAATTACATGATTTTGGAGCAATTGCATTGAAAAATGTTGGTGAAATATCATTAAATGCCGAAAATAATTTGGTTTTTATTCCTTATGAACAAGTAAATTATTTGACCCATTCTTTTGGATTAACCGCATATGTTTCTCCAGCTATAAAACGAGAGGTTGTAAAACACATTGAAGAAGTTTCTAAAGAAAAACCAATAGTTACATTAGCTTCTGAAAAAAATAATACACTAAATTACTTGAAGTATGCTGCTGTATTTTTAATTGGAGCTGGTTTATTGACCACTGGAGGATTTTTGGGAGATAAATATTATCAAAATAAAATTCAAGAAGAAACATTGGCTGTGCAAACCAAAGTTCAGACTAAAGTTACTCAAAAAATTCAAGAAGCAACATTCTTTATTAGCAATCCGTTAACTGATATTACAATATCAACAGTTGCTTCAAAAAATTATCATGTTGTTGCTGGAGTTTATCAAAAAGAGTTTTACGCCAATAAATTATTTTCCGAATTAGAGCAATTGGGATACAATCCAAAGAGATTAAACCCAAATAAGTTTGGAATGTTTCCAGTACTTTATGAAAGTTACTCTAGTTATACTGAAGCTCAAAGTGCTTTATTAAAAATTCAAAAAGAGCATAATCCTGAAGCTTGGCTAATGATAAAAGAATTATAAAAATAAAAGTTAAGTGCTTTTATGGTTAAATATTATTTTACTAAAAACTTAATTACATAAAAAAAATACCGAGATGTAAAATCTCGGTATTTAAAATATTTATTTCAAGTTGTATTTATTTTACAATTAAAAACTCTGAGCGTCTATTTTGTGCATGTTGTTCTTCAGTACAAGTTTCACCGCAAGAAACTTTTGGCTCAGTCTCTCCATATCCTTTTCCAGAAATTAAAGATGCAGTTATACCTTTAGAAATTACATATTGAACTGTAGATTTTGCTCTTCTGTCAGATAAACTCATGTTATAAGTATCACTACCTCTATTGTCTGTATGAGACTTAGCCATAATAACCAATTTGTTGTTGTTTTTCATTACTTGAACTAACTTATCTAATTCAAAAGCTCCTTCTTGTGTAATGTTACTTTTATCAAATTCAAAATAAATTGGTTTTAAGATAATTTCTGTTGGAGTAATAATTACATCAATTGGTTGTAATGGTGCGCTAATTTTAGCTTCTGGACCTTTACTCTTAGAAACAGGAAAAGAATTACCTTCATATCCATCTTTAGATGCTTGAATTGTATAATCTTTATCACATTCAACACTAAATTTAACTTCTCCATTAGAGTTAGATGTTTCTGTTGCAATAATATTTTTCTTATTGTCTAATATTGAAACCTTTGCATCGGCTAATATTTCTCCTGTTTTTGCATTAGTAACAGTAGTAATTAAATTTACTGCACATATTGGAAGAGCATTAAAAATATCGTCATTACCATTTCTATTACTAGAGAAAAAACCTTGATTTTTAGCTTTATTAAATGTAAAACCTAAATCGTCTTTCTCACTATTAATTGGTTTACCCATATTAACAGCTTCTGCACCATTTGATAAATCTATTGCATAGTTGTCATAACCTCCTAAACCTTGTTTTCCGCTTGAAGCAAAATATAAAGTTTTATTATCGTCTGCAATAAATGGAAAACTTTCATTTCCTTCTGTATTAATTTTAGATCCTAAATTTTCAGGCGAACCAAAACTTCCATCTCCGTTAACAGCAACTTTCCAAATATCAACTCCACCAAGACTTCCTGGCATATTTGAAGAAAAATAAAGTGTTTTTCCATCTCTACTTAAACTTGGATTACTTGTAGAATACTCTTTGCTATTAAAAGATAAAGAAGTTGCTTTTCCCCAACCATTTCCGTCTTTATTAGCTTTATAAAGATTGTTTTTTCCTAGTTTTAATTTATTAACTTTATCCTTTTCAAATAAATTTTCTCTAAAACTGTCACTTGTAAAATACATTGTATTTCCATCTGTAGAAACAGTTACTGGACCATCATGAAATTTTGTATTAAGAGAAGATACTGTTAACGCATCTGATAAAGTTCCGCTATCACCCATAGTAGCTTTGTAGATGTCTAAAAACGGTTCTTCATTCCAACCATATTTTTTTCTTGTTTCGTTTCTAGCACTTGCAAAATATAAATCATTATCATATAAAACAGCACCAAAATCTGATTTATCACTATTAATTTCTAATGATTTAACAGTGTAACCTGGATTTTTTCCAATTAATTTAGGAACATAATTTGGATTTTCTTTAAAAGCTTTTGCTCTTTGATCACCTGGTGCCATTGCAGCAAACTTTGCCATTTGTTTGTTTGCTTCTTCATATTTAGCGTTTGCTTTCAGCATTTGAGCATATCTAAAATAGGTTTCTGCATCCTGTGGTGTTTCTATTGCTTTTGCATACCAAGTTGCTGCTTCAGTAGTATTAAACATGTTATAATAAGTATCTGCAAGTTGCTTATAAACGTAACCATCGCCTTTACCATTTTCTGCTAGTTTTTGATAAGCTTTTGCAGCATCAACATATTCATATCTGCTAAATAATTTATCAGCTGCTTTTGTGTCTTTATTTTGTGCAATAAGCGTCATGCTTATTAAACCAAAACTTAATGCTATATATAGATTTTTCATTTTTATCTTAATTTTTATGTTAGAAATATCTTGGAGATTGTGATACTTTTTTCGGGAAATTTAAATCGAACAACAATATAACTTCATGTGATGATGGAGTTGTAATGTTAAGGTCTGACACAATGTGGTCATAAGCATAACCAATTTTTACATTTGGTGTGATTGCATAATTAACCATAGCTCCAAAAGAATCTTCTAATCTGTATGTAGCTCCTACTTCAAACTTATCATTAAACAAGAAATTTGTAGATACATCTAGCGATGTTGGAGCATTTATTGCAGATTTAACCATTGCAAAAGGTTTGAATTTTACATTTGGACTAATATCAAATACATAACCTCCAGTTAAAAAGTAATGCAAAGTTTCTGTTCCAAATTGTCTACCATTAAAATCAAGATATTTTGATTTTAACATATTTGGTATTGAGAATGACACATAATACTTGTTAGTATAATAAAATAATCCTGATCCTAAATTAAAAAAAGTTCTATTTGAATCTGATTGAAATGCTGGATCATCTGGATCTGGAACATTACCATTCCCAATTTCACTAAATAAACCAACTTTATGAAATGTTGCTCCAGCTTTTAAACCAAACGCCATTCTATGTTCGCCACCTAAGTTTAATGTATAAGAGAAATCTCCATATAAATTATTTTCTTCTACAGGGCCAATTTTATCAGTTATTGCAGACAAACCAATACCAACATTTTTTCCAACAGGACTATGAATAAAAAATGTTCCAGTTGTTGGAGCATCTTCAATTTCAACCCATTGTTTTCTGTATAATAATCCACCTGATACACTTTCTTTAGAACCTGCGTATGCTGGATTAACCACACTTAAATTATACATATATTGTGTATAATGTGGGTCTTGTTGGGCACTAACATCAATAAATGATACTAAGGCAATCAGCGTTAAGAAATATAGTTTTTTCATTTTATAAATATTTATTGTTTTACTGTTAATTATTTAATTTCTCTATTAATATAAACCCATCCAGATTTGGTTTGCTCTCCATTTCGCTCTATTACAAAGTAATATGTTCCGTCTGGCAATTCGTTTC
>JAYTPS010000123.1:0-6306 GCA_043747155.1 Flavobacterium sp.
GCGGTTTTCATTTCGTCCATTATTTGTGTTGATAAACTCATTGTTATTTTAGATTAATGATTTTGATTTCTGATTTGATTTTTGCCAGGCACGAAGCAATCTCTAAATTATCCTAAAACTTCGTGACTGATTGCGGTTAAAATCCTTTGCGCTTTTTTCTTTAAAAATGTAAAGATTAATATGAAAATGGATTGATTAAAACTTTAACTACTTTGAAAAATCTTTGCAAATTTAGTTAAATTTTCTTTATAATTTAAAGATTGCTTCGTGCCTCGCAAAAATAAAATAACCCAAAAATTAGATGACTTTTTGGGCTGAATAAAAATATAATTTGCTATGAAATAAAATAACTTAAAAAAAGAAAGACCATCTGCAAGGCAGACAGTCTTTCAAAATCTTAAATTAAACAACCGTTCAACTTTATCTAATTCAATTTTCAAAATTATGAAAAATTATGCTTTAACATTACTTTTTTTGTGCGTTTCTTACTTAGCAACAGCGCAAAACATCAATACCTCTTTAGCGGCAGACATCAAAGCCAAGTTTACTCCTTTAGAAAAAAATAGAATTCCCAATTTTAAATTAAGAAATTAAAATTAATTATTACAAAAAATTACTACAAAAATTTAACAATTAATTGTTAATAAACTTGCAAAACCGTTTTTTTTTTTTTTGTAGATTTACAAAACATTCATTATAAATATCTTATGCTATGAGAAACTTACTATTAATTTTACTTACAACTTTCACATTGAGTTGTTGTGATAAAGACAACGACCAACCAAAAACAGAACTAGAAAAATTACCACCAGCCACACAAATAGGTGCGCAAACTTTTGGTTGTTTAATTGATGGTAAAGCATTTGCACCACCAAAATTTGGTACAAATGCACCAAATGCTTTTTATCAGTTTGTTGGCGGTGCTTACACTTTAGGTATAAATGCTGCAACAGGAGGTGGAACAGAACTTAGAGGAATAAATATTGGATGTTTGGATGCTCTTTTGATGAGTGAAAGTAATTATATATTATTGGAAAAATCACCACCTAATTATTTTGGCCAATTCACGATTTATGGAGGTATTATTCTTAATAGTACCACATCTGTAAATTTACCCGGAAATTTAATAATAACTCGTTTTGACCCAACAAATTTTATCATTTCTGGCACATTTGCGTTTTCTGTTTTAAATGATAATGGCAACGAAATTAAAATCACCAATGGACGCTTTGATATGCAATACACAAACTAATAACAAAATAATATGAAATAAAATAACTTAAAAAAAGAAAGACCATCTGCAAGGCAGACAGTCTCTCAACAGCTTAAATTAAACAACCGTTCAACTTTGTCTAATTCAACTTTCAAAATTATGAAAAAAAGAACAATGAAAACTTAACAATTTAATGTTAAAGATCTCGATAAACTGTTTTTATTTTTTTTAGATTGACAAAACTTTGATTATAAATACAAAATGCTATGAAAAAACTTATTTTACTCCTATTTACAACATTCGCTTTAAGTTGTAGCAACAATGACGACGATAAACCCAAAACAGAATTGGAAAAACTACCACCACCAACACAAACTGGTGCGCAAACCTTCGGGTGCTTAATTGATGGAAAAGCATTTGTGCCACCAAAATTTGGCAGTAATGCTCCTAATGCTTTTTACCAGTTTGTTGGTGGTGCATATACTTTAAGTATCGGTGGAAGTACAAGTGAGGCGCCAAATCTAAAATCAGTATTAATTGGAGCAATAGATGTTCCAGCAATTGTTACGAGCAGTTATCAATTAAAATTTGAAGAAAGTGGAAATTTTCATAGTGAATATTTAATTGGAGGCGGAACAATATTTAGTGGAGGAACTACTAATGCAAACCCAGGCATATTATTAATAACTCGTTTTGACCCTACTAATTTTATCATTTCAGGGACATTTGAGTTTACTGTTTTAGATGATAATGGTAACGAAATTAAAATTACCAATGGTCGCTTTGATATGCAATACACAAACTAATAAAAGAAATTTATGAAGTAAACAAATCTAAAAAGAAAGACCATCTGCAAGGCAGAAAGTCTCTCAACAGCTTAAATTAAACAACCGTTCAACTTTGTCTAATTCAACTTTCAAAATTATGAAAAAATATACATTTATTACATTATTTTCTTTGGTTTCCCATTTCGTAAATGCACAAAACATCAATACTACTTTAGCGGCAGACATCAACGCCAAGTTTGCTCCTTTAGAAAAAAACAGAATTCCCCACAACATTCTTTTAGATTATGGTTTCGATTTGATAGACGTTACCCAGTTTGATGGTGTTTTGAGGACTAACAATTATATTGATGTTGAGCGTTACAATTTAATCTACAATTCTATTGTATCTTCTACAACGCAACTCAATGTGACGGGTATTGCACCGCCTCAACAAGAACTAAACGATTGGAAACTTTGGCAAAAACAACAAAACAATATTGCCAAATTTAATAACAAGGCGGCTGTGGTTTTAAACGGATTATTTTTTAATTATTCTAAAATTAATGCTAACGCACTTACCAACAATAAAATAGTAGTTATTAATGATAAATATGACGATAAATACACAAACGGTGTTTGGCAAAATCCTTATGATAGCAAACAAGCTTTCGCCATAACATCATCGGTTATAATGCTCAATAAAAGCACCGTAGATGTGGTTTTACCAGCAACGCTTTGGCACACAAATGCTAGTGTAACAGAAATTGCTATAGATTTTGGCAACAACACCGGATATAAAATTTTAACCAACGGTGCTATAGCTTCTACAACCTACACAGCAGTTGGAGTTTACACTTGGACATACAGAATTTTAACTAATGGTCAATACAAATATTGTAGACAAAAAGTAAAAGTAAACCAAGCTGATACAGCAATGCTTGCCAGAAACCCAGCTTGTGGCGCGCCACAAGTAATAAACATTAATGCTACAAAAGCATATCAAGGCGTGTTTGGCTCTGCTACCATTCAAGTGGTGCGTGGTGGTGCTTGCAACGAATTGCGCAACCCGCTTATTGTGGCAGAAGGTTTAGATACTGGTTTGTTAGGGCAAGGCGGAACAATTGGAGATTCTGATATTAATACCTTTTTTCAATCAGTTGATAATTCAGGAAGTGATGAATTAGAAAATTTTTTAATTAACAACACAGCGGTAGATTATGACATTATTTATGTAAACTGGAACAATGGTACCGATTTTATTCAACGCAATGCCTTTGTTTTAGAAGCAGTTATTGCTTGGGTAAATGCAAACAAAACAGGTACTAATAAAAATGTGGTTTTGGGACAAAGTATGGGTGGTTTAGTTGCTCGTTATGCTTTGCGTGATATGGAAAACACAGGTCTAAATCACGACACCAGTTTGTACATAAGCCACGATGCGCCTCACCAAGGCGCACATGTACCATTGGGGATTTTAAATATGGCTCGACACGTAGTAAACGAGTTTATACAAACACCATTGGGTAATATAACCATTCCAGTAAGCGGAGTTGGAGATGTTGGTTTAGCAACTATAGACGATTTATTAGATGCACCAGCCATAAATCAAATGCTATTAAATACTGTAGATACCAATGGTACTAGAACAAATACGTTTAATACTAATTGGCAAAATGAATTGAGATTATTTGGATATCCACAACTAACTAGAAATATTGCATTAAGTAATGCTAGTCATTGTGCGTCAGGTCAAGGATTAATTTCCAATCAAGAATTAGTTACAGTAACTGGAAATGGTGGCACATCAGTTTTAACTAGTATACTAGAATATCTATTTATCAATCTAGATCCACTAATTGGTATTGCATTAAATGATGTTTCTACAACACTTTTGGGTTTTCTACCAGGTAATAGTAAATTAGATATAGAATTTAGAGCCAATGCTTTTCCTATAACTGGAATAGCTCGAATATATAAAGGCAGATTAACTTATGAAAAAAAGTTTCTTTGGCTTTTACCTATCACAAGAACCATTTTTAACAAATCTGTAGACTCTAAAATCGGAGATAAATTTATTGATAATTATCCAGGTGGCATTACGCCGAATGCATTGGCAATTGCAGAAAATGGAAACAATAGTAATTTGTTTTTTAATTATAATTATAATCTAAACGTAAATTTAAATTTTGATTTTATACCTGTTACAAGTGCTTTAGATGTAGGAAGTGGTAATGCTTCGTTAAATGATTTAGATTATTTTGCTAGATATACAGCTGCAAATCCTCCAACAGGAATTAGAGCAATACCTTTTGTGAATTTTACAACATCTTCAAATCAAAACAATAACTTGAATGCAGAACACATTTCTTTTAACAGAAGAAATGGCGATTAGCTTGCAACTGAATTGGATTCAGACAGTAGTAACAATCAAGTTTTTACATGTTTAGATTTTTGTGCAAATTCGGCAATTACAGGCAGTAAATTTCTTTGCACATCAGGAAATTATACAGTAACAAGTAATGCAACAACAGTTAATTGGTCAATAACAAGTGGTGGTTCTTTAGCAACATTATCTAATGCTACTTCCAACACAGCAACTCTTACCCAAGCTAATGCAACAAGCAGTGGTTATGTTACACTTGCTGTTACATTTTCAAACGATAGATGTGGTCCAGCAAATGCAATACTAACAATTTGGGTTGGTAAACCGGTTGTTGCAAATTTTAATATTATTGGCGCTAGTGATACTGTTGCTGTAAATTCAACAAATCAATTCAATGTAAATTATGCTACCGAAGCGGTTTCTTATGACTGGACAGTTACTTCATCTAGCAATAGTTGTGCAGATAGTAATGGCTTGTATCCTCCAGGTGTAGTTTTACCAAAATTTTCTAATGGCTCAACTTCATATTCATCAGTAACTCCATACGCAACTGTAAGTTGGGGTAATTGTCCAGGAACATTTTTAGTAAATTGTAAAGCTGTAAATCCATGCGGTTTTGTTGGATATTATACAAGAATAATAACTGTTTACAATCCTTCTGGCGGTGGCGGTGGTGATCCTTGCCCAACAAGTTTACAAGTTTTTCCTAATCCTGTTGAAAGTAGCAATCTAGTTGTAAATATTGTTCCGCCACCAGATCCATGTGGTACTCCAAATAGAATAAATCAAAATGAAAAAAATTATTTAAAAATTTATGATTTATATGGCAATTTAGTTTATTCTAAAACTTATCAAACTGATGAAGTAATTATTAATGATTTAAACTTAAAACGTGGTCATTATATTTTAAATGTTGTTACTTATTATTGCAAAAGAAATAAAGAAATAATAATTGTAAAATAAAGTACTATTAATAACTATTTTACCAATAACAAAAACTAAAAAACTAGTTTTTGTTATTGGTTTTAAATTTTATAAACATATAAGTTAACCTCATTAAAATAAAATAACCCAAAAATTAAAAAAATTAATTTGGGATTAATCTACGTTGTCATGAAGAAATGAGTTGTTAGAACGCAACTGTATATCGTCATTGCTATCGGTACCAAGAGACATTCTTGAATTTTTGCTTGAAGTATAATTTTCTGATAAATCTACTCCTAATCTTTTATATGCTGGTTCTTTTTCAAGTTCATCAACTCTTGACGGATTGTTGTGAAACTTATAGTTGAACTCTTTTAGTTTTCGTCTTCTTTCATCTGCGCGAAGCTTTAATGTTTCTTCGATGGTCATTTCCAATGGAGAAATATCTTCAGAATGGGTTGCATAAATTGGTGTTGTTGGCTCTGCAACTTTCATTGTAAAGTTTAATGATTCTTCTATTGGCGCTTCAACTATTGCAGCAGTTGGTTTAGAATTTAATAAATCATTTTCCATTTCCATATATTCCTCAAGAGAATATTTAATAACTCCATTTTGATTTAATTCAGTAACTGGCACGAACTCTACATGTTCATTAACATTAATATCACGAGTTTCTTGGGTTAAATCAAATAATATTTTATTCTCATCAATGGCAACTTGAGGTTTAGAAATTGGCAAATCAAAAGAAAAAGTTATTTGCTCTTCTTCAATAATTTGTGGTTCAACAACTTTTATTTCGTTTACTATTGGTGCAGTAAATTGAAAATCAATATCTTTTATTGGTGAAACAATTTCAAATGTAACATCAAGATTACGAATAAACTGATTCATAGCTATTAATTCATTTTCGCTAACTTTAGATACTATTGGTTCTTCAACTAGTTCGTCTTCAATTAGTTCAAAAACGATTTTCTCTTCTTTTATATCTGCAACGACTTCAATTGGAGCATCAACTTTAG
>JAYTPS010000124.1:0-4740 GCA_043747155.1 Flavobacterium sp.
AGAGCAGAATTACCAAAAGATTCTCCAAAAGTAACGGAAGAATTTAAGGCAGTTGCTTATCCAAATCCATTTGCAGAAAACTTCAAGTTAGATGTTAAAACATCAAGCGAAGCAAGTATTCAAGTTAGAGTTTATGATATGTTAGGAAAACTTGTTGAAGACAAACAAGTACAATCTTCAGACATTGAGTCATTTGAAGTAGGAAACAATTATCCAAGCGGAGTTTACAATGTAATTGTAACTCAAGCAGAAAATGTTCAAACACTTAGAGTGATTAAAAGATAGTTTATTAAAAACTAAGTAATACCTTAAAACCTCCTCAAGAAATTGAGGAGGTTTTTTTATAAAAATTGTTTGTAAACACTTGTTAATAAATTAATAACATTAAACAAAGCATTTGTGTTTTATTATGTTTTATTTTTGTAAAAAATTTTAAACAAATTGTTATATGAAATCAATTTTACAAAAATCATTAGTGATAAAGGTTATTCTTACACTTATGTTATTGTTTACATTTTCAGTTTCTTGGAGTCAGACTTATTTTAATATGTCTTCTGGGAACTATAATGAAACATTTACTTCTTGGACAACTCCAACAACAGGAACCAATTGGTCATCGGTTGCTATAAATGCAACTGGAGTGATTCCTTCTGGAACTAGAACTACTGTGGCTTCTACAGTTTTTACAACCACTACAAGTGGTGGGGTTCAAAATGGTACTGGAGCTACATTTATTCAATTTCTATCTACAGGAGCAGCATCAAACTCAAATTCAGTAGCATTAGATTTAAATTTAAATTTTACTGGAAGAGTAGCCGGAAACTTATTATTTAATTCTGCAACTGTTTTTAATGGTACTGGAGATAGAGTTGGTTCATTAAAAGTTTACTATTCTTTAAATGGAACAACTTGGACGGAACTTACTGGAACAAATTTGCCTTATGTTGCAACTAATAATGTTACAGGAAGTGCATTATCATCTGTAGTTTTACCTACTGCATTGAACAATCAAGCTACAGTAAAACTACGTTTTTATAATTATAACGGAACAGCAACTGGAACTACAGGAAGCAGGCCAAAAATAAGTATTGATAATGTAAGCGTAACCTCTACTGCTTCATCGACAATAACAACTACTGGAACTCCAGCTAGTTTAACAACAATTTATGGAACGGCATCAACAACTACATCATTTGAAATATCTGGCACGAATATGACTGCTGGTATATCAATTAATCCACCAGTTGGTTTTGAAGTTTCTAATTTTTCAGATTTCTCAACTAATGTTGGAACAAATGGTTCGCCAATTACTGTAGGAACACCGCCAACAATTCTTTCAGAGCTTATCTACTTAAGATTAGCTGCAAATACTACTGCTGGAAATAAAACTGGAAATATAATATTAACAAGTAGTGGTGCTTCTAATGTTAATGTTGCAACTAATACTATTAATACTGTTTCTCAAAAACAACTTACAATTTCAGGATTAATTGCTAACAATAAAGTTTTTGATAATAATACAACTGCTACTTTATCAGGATCAGCAACACTTAATGGAATGATTTCGGGTGATGATGTTAGTCTTAGTGGAACTCCAATAGCAAATTTTAATGATGCTACAGTTGGAGTTGGCAAACCAGTTACTGTTTCAGGATATACGTTAACTGGTACTTCGAATTCAAATTATTTTTTAACACAACCTACACTTTCAGCTGATATTATTGCTTCTGGATTGTCTAATCAGACAATTACTTTTAATTCATTACCATCTGTTATTTATGGTGATGCATCATTTACATTAACAGCTACTTCAGATTCAGGATTAACAGTTAGTTATATTAGTTCAAATACTAATGTCGCAACTATATTAGGTGATGTTGTTACAATTGTTGGAGCTGGTTCTACAACAATCACAGCAAGTCAAGCAGGAAATTCAAGTTATAATCCTGCAACTCCTGTTGATCAAATTTTATTGGTTAATCAAAAATCTCTATCAGTATCTGGCGCTTCTGCAAATAATAAAACATATAACGGAAATAATTTGGCTACAATAACTGGTGGTTCTTTAATTGGAGTAGTAAGTATTGATGATGTTTCTTTCTCAGGAAATGGAGTATTTGATACTGCAAATGTTGGAACTGCAAAAACTGTAACTGGAACTTTGATTTTAGCTGGTACAAAAGCTCCAAATTATTTACTTACACAACCAATTTTATCTGCCGATATTCTAGCAAAGGAACTTACAATTTCTGGAATTTCAATTTCAAATAAACAATATGACACCACTACATCTGCAACAATAACTGGCACTCCAAGTATAGCAGGAGTTGTTTCTGGTGATGGTTTGAATGTTTCTTTATCTGGTTCACCTGTTGGAAATTTTATTGATGCTGCAGTTGGAACTATTAAACCTGTAACTGTTTCAGGTTACTCAATTACTGGAAGTGCATCTGGAAATTATTTTTTAACACAACCATCAGGATTTGTAGCTAATATAACAACAAAAATGTTAACAGTTGTTGGTTTAATAGCGGATAATAAAATTTATGATAGAACAACTTCTGCTACTTTATCCGGAGTTGCGACTTTATCTGGAGTAATTTCTGGAGATGAAGCTAATATAGCATTAGACGGAACACCAATTGCTGCTTTTTCTACTTTTGCAGCAGGAACAAGTAAACCAGTAACTGTATCTGGTTTCAGTATTTCAGGTTCTTCTTTAGGAAATTATTCTTTAACTAGTTTAATATTATCTGCAAATATTTTGAAAAAAGATGTTTCAATTAACGGAGCATCTGCAAATAATAAAACTTATGATGGAAATGCTAATGCAACTCTTAATGGAACATTAACTGGTAGTATTTCCCCGGATCTTGTTACTCTTACTTTGAGTGGTACATTTTCAGATGCTAATGTTGGAGCAAATAAAACAGTAACTTCAACAAGTTCAATATCTGGTACAGATTCTTCAAATTATAATTTAGTACAGCCATCAGGTTTAGTTGCATCTATTACAGCAGGAGTTTGTGGAGCAAGTACAGGATTGGTAACTTGGAATTTTGGAACAGCTGCTCCAACAAGTAATACTACAACTGGTGTGTCAATTTCTAACTTAGTTCAAGGTAATAATAATGGTACTTCTACATTAATTTCTGGAACAAGTCCTTCAAGCTTTTCTGGTGCTTCTGCAGGAAACAATGCTGGTGCAGCTGCATTTATTGGTGCTTTATCTGCAACATCTACTTATTTTGAATTTACATTAACACCACAAGCTGGATATAATGTTGCCTTAACAGGTGTTAGTTTTGGCTCAAGAAGTACAGGAACTGGACCAAAAGAGTATGTTTTAAAATCTAATTTAGATGGTTTTACTTCTAGTTTGGCTACTGGGATTTTACCAAGCACAAGTACATGGGTTTTATATACTCCAACTATAGTTAGCTCAACTAGTGTTAATAGTGTTCCAGTTGTATACAGATTTTATGGATATAATGGTGCTGGTGGAGCTGTTGCAGGTTCAGTGAATTGGAGAATTGATGATTTAAAATTAAATTTAACTGCAACTCCTGGAAATGCTTTAACAAGTCCAATTACAGCTTCTACTTGTTCAGGAGATTTGTTTTCTTATTCTCCAACAACAAACTATACTGGTTCTACAATAACATGGACAAGAGCTGCGGTTTCTGGAATTAGCAATACGGCTATTACAACTCCTCAAACTTCTAACCCAAATGAAATTCTAAATAATACCACAAGTTCTCCTGTAAATGCAGTTTATAGTTTTAAAGTTACAACAAATACATGTTTTGTTACTCAAAATATAGTTGTAACAGTTAATCCAATATTTTCTTGGTATTTAGATGCTGATAATGATGGGTATTATATTGGTTCTGCAATTGTTCAATGTTTTACTCCTGGAATAGGTTATAGAAACACAGGAATTTTAGGATCTGGTGATTGTGATGATACACTTGCAACAACTCATCCAGGTGCAATTGATGTATGTGGAGATGGATTAGACAACGACTGTAATGGAAATATCGACAATGTTGGTATGATAGGTGGATGTATTCCAGTAGTTACAACAATTCGTCCAGAATCATGTGGAGTTACATTGGCAGCTATTGACACACCATTCTTGGCCTTTTTAGTTTCTAATGCCCAAGGATATCGTTGGAGAGTTACTAAGGTAATCGCAGGATCACCAAGTACAAATCCAGCCGATGTTCAAATATTGGATACTTTCTTACGTTCAATGAGGTTAATACAATTGGCTTCTTATTCATTTGGTACAACTTACCAAATAGAGGTTTCAGTTAAGTTAAACAATGTATGGCAACCATTCTATGGCGCACCTTGTAATGTTACAGCACCAGCTATAACAACTACAATTAAACCAGAATTTTGTGGCGCACCACCATTGGCATCATTTAACGATACAGTGTTAGCATTCTTAACTAGTTACACAACAGGTTACCGCTTTAAAGTTACTAATTTAGCAACTTCACAAGTAGAGCTTGTTGATAGAGTATTAAGAGATTTTAGATTGAATATGTTGGTTACAAATCCAGCACAATACAATACTACTTATAGCATTCAAGTTGCTCTTAGAAACACAGATGGAACGTATTTACCATTTGGTGCAGGTTGTAATATTACTTCGCCATCGTTCCCAACAACTCAATTACAATTATCACAATGTGATTATACAGTAATGAGTAATACAGAGCAATTGTTAGC
>JAYTPS010000125.1:0-2057 GCA_043747155.1 Flavobacterium sp.
AACAAATGCTCAATACTATTGACATGATAATCAATTACTTCTGAAAAATTAAAAAGATTTGCTCTAACTAATATTATAAAACCAAGAAAACTTATAAATAACCAATTATAGGTTTGAAATAATTTAAGTTGAAGATATTTTTTATTTTGATTTAAATATTCAAACAGTAAAATCAAAACAATTTCATACAGTAAAAGAATATTTACTTTTATCACAAGTATAGTAATAAATAAGATTAAAAATAATAATCTTTGATAAATTATAGATTTCAATTGCATTCTAAATAAAAATTTTCACCAACATTTCTTTTAATAAATCATGATTTTGTAAAGCATTTGCTCCAACACCTTTACTTTTAACATCAATATCTCGTAAAGTATTTATTATAGTACTAACTTTTTTCATTGGATAATTTTTTAAAGCAACATCATAATCTTTTAAAAAAAACGGACTAACACCAAGTACTGGAGCAACGGTTTTAGGGTTTTTATCTTTTAATCCATGATATTTTAATACTTTTATAAAAAAACTAAATACCAAACTTGTAGTAACAACCATTGGATTGTCTTTTGGGTTATCGGCAAAATATTGGGCAATTTGATACGCTTTTAATTGGTATTTTGATCCCAAAGCATTTTGCAACTCGAAGACATTAAAATCTTTACTAAAACCAATGTTCTCTTCAATATCTTTTGCATTAATTAAATGACCTTTTGGTAAAATTATTTGCAACTTTTCTAACTCGTTATTAATTTTACTTAAATCGTTTCCTAAAAATTCTACAAGCATAGCATTTGCCTTAGCTTCAATTGTATAACCTTTTCCTTGCAAAACTCTAGTAATCCATTGACCTACTTGGTTTTCATATAATTTTTTACTTTCAAAAACTACTCCATTTTTAGACAATAATTTAATTGCTTTTCTTCTCTTATCAAGTGTTTTATATTTATAACAAAAAACCAAAACTGTAGATGGCATTGGATTTTCGGCATATTTTTCAATGTTTTCTATGGTTTTAGATAAATCTTGTGCTTCTTTTACAATAACAACCTGGCGTTCTGCCATCATTGGATATCGCTTAGCAGTACCAACAATATCATCAATTGAAACATCGCGACCATATAAAATAGTTTGATTAAACCCTTTTTCATCTTCAGATAAAATAGTGTTTTCAATAAATTCAGACAATTTATCTATATAATATGGTTCTTCGCCCATTAAAAAATAAATAGGTTTTATATTTCCAGCTTTAATATCGTTAATTATTTTTACAACTTCGTCCATTTATGCTGAATTTATTTCAGTATCAAATTACCTTTTATGGAAAAAGAATTACTTTTGCTTTATGCAAAAACTCAATTTTCCAATTTATTCATTTCGGTTCAAAAATAGTGAAAATAAAGTTGCTATTTTTGATGAAATTAGAAAAAAATTCATAATTCTTACTCCCGAAGAATGGGTTCGTCAACATGTAATTCAGTTTTTGATACAAGAAAAAAAATATCCAAAATCATATATTAATGTAGAAAAATTAATTAAAATCAATGATTTAAATAAACGTTACGATGCAATTATATATCAGCCAAATGGAGAAATATTTTTATTAATAGAATGCAAAGCTCCAGAAGTTAAAATAACTCAAGAAACCTTCAATCAAATAGCACGTTACAATTTAACTTTAAATGCTAAATACTTAATGGTTTCAAACGGACTAAATCATTACTTTTGTCAAATGGATTTTGAAAATGAGAAATATAATTTCTTAGCCGAACTTCCAGAATTTGTAACTTCAAACAATTAATAACAAACCGTAAACTTGAAAATAGCAGTTGTAATTTTAAACTGGAATGGAGCAAAATTGTTAGAACAATTTATGCCTTCAATTATAAAATATTCTGATGAAGGTACAGTTTATGTGGCTGATAATGCTTCTACTGATACTTCTATTGAAGTTTTAAAAAAGCAGTTTCCAACAGTTAAAATAATTTATAATAATGCTAATTATGGTTTTGCCAAAGGTTATAATGTTGCTTTAAAAAGTGTTGAAGAAGATTATT
>JAYTPS010000126.1:0-8895 GCA_043747155.1 Flavobacterium sp.
AAAAAAAATCTCAACAGAAAAAACTATTGAGATTTTAAAAATTTATAATATTATGTTTCTAACTATTTAACATCCATCAGTTCTACATCGAAAACTAAAGTTGCATTTGGAGGAATAGCTCCACCAGCACCACTTGATCCATATGCTAAATAAGACGGAATTACAAAACGTGCTTTATCACCAACTTGTAACAAGGTAATTCCTTCATCCCAACCTTCAATAACTTGACCTTGACCAAGTTTAAATTCGATTGGTTTTTTTCTTGGATAAGATGAATCAAAAACTTTTCCTGTTTCTAATGAACCTTCATAATGAACTGAAACAGTCTTACCACTTTCAGCTTTTTTACCATTTCCTTTTTGAATCATTTTATAACGCAAACCACTTTCGGTTTTATCAAAACCAGCAGCAAGTTTTTCCATAGATTCTTCTGCCAATTTTTTAGCTTCTTCAATTTTTTTTAATCTTGAACCTTCAAAAGTTCTAAAAGCTTCAATAGCATTCCATTTTTGAGCTTCTTCTCCAACTCTAAGTATTTCTAATGTTTCAAGTACATCACCTTGTGCAACAGCATCAACAACATCTTGACCTTGAATTACATTTCCAAAAACTGTATGTTTATTATCCAACCAATTTGTTGGAACATGAGTAATATAAAATTGCGATCCGTTACTTGCCGGACCAGAATTAGCCATTGACAAAACTCCTGGCGTATTATGTTTTAATGTTGGATGAAACTCATCTTCAAAGCTGTAACCTGGACCACCACTTCCAATTCCTTGAGGGCAACCACCTTGAATCATAAAATCGGGAATAACTCTATGAAATTTTAAACCATCATAATATTTTGTTCCCATTGGTTTAGACGAATTTTCTAATTGTCCTTCTGCCAACCCAACAAAATTACCAACAGTTCCTGGTGTTAAATCGTGAGTTAGTTTTACTAAAATTGAACCTTTAGTTGTGTTAAATTTAGCATATATTCCGTTTTCCATTATTGTATGTTATTTAATTTGGTGCAAAGGTAAAATTTTATTGCAGATATTTTGTAAAATTGTATATTTGATTAAATCTTAAGAAAAAATTATGAATTCAATTTTTGAAAAATCATCTAACTGTTTAATTGTAAATAGAATTAATTCATTATCTCCTGATGCTAAAGCATTGTGGGGTAAAATGACAGTTGACCAAATGTTTAAACACACTAATGAAGCAGTTATTGTGGCTTTTGGTGAGAATGAAATTAAAGTTAATTTTATTTTTAAAATTCTTGGAAGAATGATGAAAAATAAAGTTTTTAAGTCAGAATTTAAGAAAAATAGTCCAACTGCTAAGGAATTTATTTTTACAGAAAAATATGATTTCGAAGCGTCAAAAAATGAATTAATTAAAAATTATAGTCGTTTTGCCAACGGAGAACAATCAATAAAGTTAATGAACCATCCTTTTTGGGGAAAAATGTCACATGATGATTGGAATAAACTAATGTGGAATCATGTTGATCATCATTTAAGACAATTTGGAGTTTAAATACTATATTATGCAAGGAAATCACGATTACCTTAATGTTAATAAACAAACATGGAATAATAAAACAGATGTTCATATAGCATCTGATTTTTATGATATGAAAAGTTTTATGAATGGAAAACCTACTTTAAATTCTATAGAATTAGAATTATTGGGCGATGTAAAGGACATGAAAATTTTGCATTTGCAATGCCACTTTGGTCAAGATTCAATATCATTATCACGACTTGGAGCAAATGTTACTGGTGTTGATTTATCAGATAAAGCCATTGAAAGAGCAACTGAAATTGCCCAAAAGTTAAATATTGATGCAACTTTTATTTGTTGTGATATTTATGATGCACCAAAGTTTATAGATGAAAAATTTGATATAGTTTTTACAACTTATGGCACGATTGGGTGGTTTCCGGATATTGATAAATGGGCAAATGTTGTTTCACATTTTTTAAAACCTTCCGGGAAATTAGTTTTTGCAGAATTTCATCCTGTAGTTTGGATGTTCGATAATGATTTTAAAACTGTTTTCTATAATTACTTTAATGTTGAACCAATAATTGAAGACGAATCAGGAACTTATGCCGATAGATATTCTGATATTTCGTCACAAACAATAACTTGGAATCATCCAATTTCAGAAGTGATAAATAGTTTAATAAAAAACGGTTTACAGATTAACTCATTTAGTGAATTTGATTATTCGCCATACGACTGTTTTAATGAAACTGAAGAATTTGAATTAGGAAAATTTAGAATTAAGCATTTTGGTAATAAAATCCCAATGGTTTATTCTATTCAAGCAACTAAAAAATAGCTGCATTTTATTTTATTCTTTTAAATTTAAAAGTTTATTTCTAATGGTTTTAAAATTTTCCCAAGGAATAAAGTGATTACCATTTTTAATAGACAATACTTCAATAGATTTAGCATTTATAAATTCTTTTTCAATAAAGGCAACATTGCTATAAGGAACTAATTCATCTTTGGTTCCGTGAATAACAATTACATCGGCTTTAATTTTATTTAAATTGGGTTTCATGTTAACTAAATCTTTTTTTAGCCACCACAATTCATCGTTTGCTGGTCTTAATGCACCGGGAACAATGTATCTAAAAGGTTTTGTCATAAAAAATGTTCTCCATTTTTCAGGGTTTTCTGCCTTGGGATCAATTGCTCCAGCAAGAATAATAATTTGTTTAAACGCATTAGGTTTATCAACAGCCATTTTCACAATTGTTGGTCCACCATAAGAATGACCAATTAAATAAATGGGTTTTTTATTATTTATTTTTTCAATAAACTCTTCTATAACATTAGATTGTTCGAATAAATTTTGTGACTTCCCAAAATTGCTATAACCAAAACCTGGCCTATCTATTGCAATCATTCTATACTTTTTTAATAACAAGGTATCTTTTAGATATTCTTTAAAATTATCCCAACTTCCTGGTGAACCGTGAACAAAAAATAGAGTAGGATTGTCATTTAAACCAGTTTGAATGTAATGTATTTTTAGTTCACCAATAACAATTGTACTGTCTAAAAAACTTGTTTTATTAGTTTCAAAAAATGTTTTAGTTTTTGATGAACTAGTTCGCATTGTCATACATGATTGGCATAATAGCAAATAACTTACTAATAGCAAACTCATGAAAACTTTAATTTTATGTTTTTTTATTAAATAAATTTTCATCGGTATTTGTCATTTAAACCTTTGTTTTGCATAATCATGGGTTTAATTTTTTCTAGTCGAGATATTTTGGTTTTTGCTTGTTTGGCAGTATCAATATATTCTAAAAACTCTTTTTGTTTTGAGGGTATGAATTTATTAAACGCGGTTTTAAAATGTTTATCATTTTTAAGCTCATTATTAAAAAAAATAGAAATTATAATTTCTCTTTTTTCTGGTTTATGACTTAAACCTTTTTCTTCATTATTAATAGCTTCATTTACATAGTTTAAAAGTAACTTTTCGTTTATTTCTAACTTAGAATTAAACCTCCATTGTCGTAAAGCTTTTGTAGTTTCTGAAGCAGAAATAAGCACTTTGGCTTCATCTTTTAGAAAAACTCCATTCATGAACCATACTCCAAAATAAGATTTGAAACCACCAATACCAATAATATTTTTATTATTGTAAGTATAAATTATTCCACCCCATTTTTTAGTTTCAACTAATGCTGTTTTAACTAAAATTGATTTTAAAATTTCTAATTCTTCAACCCATTGATTATTTTTATTCCAAACATGTTTTTCTTCCATGAAATAATGTTATTTTTTCTTTTTAACTTTAGATTTTTTTATTTTTTTAGAAAAATCTGTTATTGCTGTTAGTTCGGCAATTTTTACAATTACATCTACAGCTTTTTGCATACTTTCAACTGGAACATATTCGTATTTTCCATGAAAATTGTGTCCGCCAGCAAAAATATTTGGACAAGGCAAACCCATATAGGATAATCTTGAACCATCAGTTCCGCCACGAATTGGTTTAATTAAAGGTTTAATACCTAATTCTTTCATGGCTTTTTCGGCTAAATCAACAATAAACATCATTGGTTTAACTTTTTCTTTCATATTGTAATATTGATCTTTTAATTCGGCAATACAAATATCTTCGCCAAATTGTTTAGCAAATTTTTTATTAATTTTTTTAACTATTGCTAGAACTGCTTCTTTACGTTTTTTAAATAGTTTAGCATCATGATCTCGAATAATTAGTTCTAATTTGGTTTCCTCAATGCTGCCAGTAAGACCAGTTACATGATAAAAACCTTCATAGTTTTTAGTTTCTTGAGGAATTTCATTTTTTGGCAATTCATTAATAAAATCATTTGCAATGAGCATAGAATTTATCATTTTTCCTTTGGCATAACCAGGATGAACACTTTTTCCTTTAAATAATATTTTGGCTCCAGCTGCATTGAAATTTTCGTATTCTAGTTCTCCAATTTGACTTCCATCCATTGTGTAAGCCCATTTTGCTCCAAATTTTTCAACATCAAAAATATCAGCACCGCGACCAATTTCTTCATCTGGTGTAAAACCAACTCTAATTTTTCCGTGTTTTATTTCAGGATGTTGTACTAGGTATTCCATTGCGGTAACAATTTCTGTTAAACCTGCTTTATCATCAGCACCAAGAAGCGTTAACCCATTAGTTGTTATTAAAGTTTGACCTATATAAAGTAGTAAATCTTTGAAATAACTTGGTGAAAGAATAATATTTTTTTCTTTGTTTAATATAATATCTTTTCCGTCATAGTTTTTTATTATTTGCGGTTTTACATCTTTTCCTGTAAAATCTGGCGATGTGTCATAGTGAGATACAAATCCAATTGTTGGCACTTCATGAGTAACATTAGTTGGTAAAGTTGCCATGACATATCCGTTTTTATCAATTGTAACTTCACTTAATCCAATGTTATTTAATTCTTTAACCAAAAGATTGGCTAAGTCTAATTGTTTTTTTGTACTTGGTGTGGTATTAGAATTTGCATCTGATTCAGTATCGATGGTAACGTAGCTTATAAAACGGTCTATTAAATGTTGCATATTTTATTAAAAATTTTAATTATAGCAAATATACAAATAGTAGTTTTATTTATGGTTAACAATTAAGTCAAGTTGTTTAAAAAAACTTGTTTGTTAGGAATATAAATATCAAATGTTGCTCCATTATTTAATTCACTAGTTGTAGTAACAAATCCGTTATGATTTTCAACAATTTTTTTTACAATTGCAAGTCCAATTCCAGTTCCAGCAATTTTTTGTTTGTCGTGCAATCTTTGAAATACTTCAAATATTCGATTTTTATATTGTGGCTCAAATCCAATTCCGTTATCAGAAATACTTATGTGAAAGTATTCTTTTTCAGTTAAAAGGTTTTGAGTTATAATATCTGATGATTTTACAATTTTACTATTAACTATTATGTGAGGTGAAACATTGGGTTTAGAAAACTTAAGCGCATTACCAATTAGGTTATGCATCATTTGTCTAAATTGAAATGGAATTACTTTTAGTAAAGTACTTTGATGTACTTCAACGGTAGCATTTTTTTCTTCAATTGTTTCAGATAAATCTTCAATTACTTCATTAACAATTTGATTTAAATCAATGGTTTCAAATTTTCTTTCAGCAGTTTTTGTTCTAGAATATGCTAGTAAATCTATAATTAGAGTTTGCATTCTTTGGGCTGAATTATTCATTCTTTCAAAATAATTTTTTCCTTTGTCAGATAAATTTGCTTGTTCAGTATCTATAATTCTAGAAGCAAAATTTTGAATTTGCCTAAGTGGTTCTTGCAAATCGTGGCTAGAAATATAGTTAAAAGCTTCTAGTTCTTTGTTCAATTTTTCTTGTTCGCTATTTATTTGAATTAAATTTTCTTCACTTTTTTTTAGATTCTCATTTAAATTAACGAGCTCGGCGGTTCTATTTTTTACTTGAAGTTCCAATTCATTGGCAAATTTCTTTTGTTGTTCTATATCAATAGTTACTGCAACCCAATTTTTTATATTATCATTTTCATCTTTTATTGCTGATGATCTACAAAGGTGCCATCGAGATTGACCTAGTTTATTTATAATTCGAAATTCCATTTCGAAATTGTTACCAGTTTTTAATGATTGTGTCCATAATTTTTTTAAATTTTCTATATCATCTAAATCCACTGTTTTATCCCAACCCCAATTTTTTAATTTCTCAAAAGTATAACCAGTATAATCCAACCAACTTTGATTATAGTAAATTACATTTCCGTTAGAATCTGTTCGAGAAACTTTTTCAGGCATAAGATCAGATAATTGTCTGAAATTATTTTCGCTTTCAGTTAATTTTTCTTCAGCAATTTTATTATTTGTAATGTCTAAACTTATTCCTGTAAGAGTAATTGCCTCTCCTTTTTCATTGTATTGATATTGACCTACTGATTTTATCCAATGTTGAGCTTTATTATTATCACGAATAATACGATAATCTACTTCATATTTTCTTTTTTCAATTTTTGCTTCTTCAACTTCTTTAAAACAAATTTCTTTATCTTCAAGATTGATAACTTTATGCCAATCTTCATAACCTAAATCGATTCTCTTTTCATCATAACCCCACATAGTTTTGTGTAATGAAGACCATTCTAATTTTCCTGAATGTATATGAAGCAACCAAGTTCCAACTCCAGCAGATCTTGTTGAAAGATCAAGATGTGTGGCTAATTTTAATAATTCTTCTTGTGCAACCTTACGGTCTGTTATATCCATATTGGTACCCACAATCCATTCAACTTGACCTTCCGCATTTTTTCTAGCAGTTTCTACTGATTCTATATATCGAGGTTTACCATCATTTTCTCTATAAATTTTAAAAGATCGGCTACTAGTGCCATTATTTTTTAGAGTATCTTTTAATATTTTTTCTTGAAATGAAATTTCTTCAACTGCTACAGTGTTTCTCCAAAAAGGATACTCTATAAAACCGTCTTGTGTTGGCTTAGCGCCATATATTCGAAACATTTGTTCGTCCCAGCGAATAAGATTTGTTTTTACATTCCATTCCCAAATACCAACTCCAGAAGTTTCGGTTGCTAAATGCAAACGATTTTCTGTTTCTTTTAATGCTTTTTCTGAATTTTTATCAGCAGTTAAATCAGTTAAAGTTACAAGTGATTTATTTATTGAGTTTCCAATTTTAAAGTCAAATGAAAATAATATTTCTAGTCGTTTGCCTTTAAAAGAATTGATTACAGAATTGAAAACTAATCTCTTATGGCCTTCAACTAATCCAATAATTGCTTCTTTTAATAATGGTAAACTTTCTAAAACAAATAATTTGTAAAAATTAGATATAATTTGTTCTTTACTATCAGCTTCAAGCAATTGAATACATTCATCATTAACTTTTGTCAGTTTTACAAGCGATACTAATCTGTTAATTTCAAGTGGATTTTCGTTTAAATAATCTCTAAAATTGGTAACACCTTTATTTTTTAATACTTCTAGTTCGTCATTTAAAAATTCGTCATCTTTTTCCCAAATTGCTACAGGAGAAAAATTAAAGATTTGACGGTATAGCAATTCGCTTTCTTCAATTTTTATTCTTAAATCTTGTTCATCTATAATATTTTTTTTTAATGAACTTGATACTTTCAATTCTTCAACAATTTTAAAATAAGCTGCTATAATAATTAAAATAGAAGTAATTATTAAAAAAATTGCAAATAGTGGTGTAATGCTAACTGATTTATTTAATTTAGAAGTGCGTATTTGTAATAATCTATCTTCTTCATTCTCAATTTTTTCAATTTGTTTTAAAATATCATCCATTAAAATTTTACCAAATAATAATTTTTCATTATCAAGAGAAGGATTTTCATTTTTATTTAAAACTCTTTGCAAGAACTCTAATCTCTTGTTGACACTATTTTTTAAAATATTTAAATTTTTCTGTTGAGATCTATTGTCAAGGGTTATTAAACTGGTATTTTTTAAATGTTTTTTAAGATTAATAGTAGCTGTATTTAAAGCTTTTATAAAAACAGGATTGTGGGTTAATAAATAACCACTTTGACTAGATTCAGCTTTTTGAAGATTTACTATAACTTTGTTAAGTTCCAGTTTAACATCTTGAGTATGATGAACTAATTTGGATTCATCAATAAGATTTTGGATTCTAGCAAAAGATATAATTGAGAGCACAACCAAAACAATGATTGCAAATAAAAAAATTATTTTAATCCTTGTCTTTTGCTCTAAATTCATTATTATAAAGGTTATGATATTTTTAAAACAAATTTTTCTATTGGTAGTTTTTGATTGTCAAGCCAAAGTTCTAAGGATAAAACAGTTTCAATTGCTTTTATTAAAAGCTTATGAGAAGTAGGTTTACAGATATAGCAATTTGCTCCTAAAGAATAGGTTGTGTCAACTGCATTTTCGCTGGATGTTGTTGAAAATATCGCTACTGGAATATCCTTAAGTTTTGGATTTTTTCGAATTTCTTCTAAACATTCAAATCCATTTTTGTGAGGCATATTTAAATCAAGAAAAATTACATGCGGTGGTGGTGGTGGTATAGTTACAAATTTTTCTAGAGTTGCCATCAATTCTACACCATCTTTTGCAACGGTAAGTTGTGTTGGAACATTTAGTTCTTTGAGTGCTTCCTCAAAAAAATCTCTGTCATCAGAATCATCATCGGCAAGAAATATTTTTTTCATTAATTATATTTTTTTGGATTTTATTTTATTTTCAAATCGCTAAAGACAAAAATAGTAAAAAAATCAATAAAAATACACCTTATAATTATTAAAACTGATAATTTTGAAAGAGAAAAATATTTCTTTAATTTGTAAAAATCTTAAATTTTTTT
>JAYTPS010000127.1:0-3034 GCA_043747155.1 Flavobacterium sp.
ATGAAGAAAAAGGCAATAAAGACAGTGCATTTGCAGCATATCAAGAAGTTATTGATATGAAAAGAAAATCTTCACGTCAATATGTAATTCAGGCACACGCAAAACAAGCTCAACAATTTGATTATGAAGAAGGAGATACTTTAGCATTTATTGAAAAATACAATGATTTATTAAATGATAGAGAAAACAGGCCACATCTTGATGTTTTAAACTATCAAATGGGATTGTTTTATGATAAAAACAGTAAGCTTGATTATGCTAAAAAATATTACAATGCTTCTTTGAAGGCAAAATCGCAAGATGATTATTTAGTAGCTTCAACCTATAGAAATTTAGCCGAAATTAATTTCACTAAAGCTAAATATGTAACGGCAGGAAACTATTACGATAGTACTTTGGTGTATCTAAAAGAACGTACACGTGAGTACAAATTAATTTCTAAAAAGAGAGAAAATCTTGAAGATGCAATAAAATTTGAAGGAATTGCTCAAAGAAATGATAGTATTTTAAAAGTAACATCGTTATCATCATCAGAAAAAGAAAATTATTACAAAGAGCATATTGATAAACTTAAAATAGAAGAAGAAAAAACTAAAGCATTACTTGATAAACAACAAAAAGAAAAACAAGATAATGCTGTTGATGGCGATGCAAAGGCAATTGATAAAGCTACTGATACTGGAAAAAAACAAGTTATTCCTAATATTCCAGTTGCCAATACAACTTTGCCAAAAACTGGAGATTTTTATTTTTATAATCCAACAACTGTTGCCTACGGAAAAGCAGAGTTTGCCAAAAATTGGGGTAAAAGAGCATTTGGACCAAACTGGCGATTGTCTAGCATACAAGAAAAAGGAGATTCTAAAACTGACGATACTGTAAACGAAGAAGATTTAGACAATAAAGAAATTAAAGTTGAAGAACGTTTTACTACAAATTTCTATCTAAAACAACTTCCAACATCACAAGTTGCACTTGATAGTATTGCAAGAGAAAGAAACTTTGCCTATTATCAACTTGGGGTAATTTATAAAGAAAAATTTAAAGAATATAAACGCGCATCCAATAAACTAGAAACACTTTTAGACAATAATCCAGAAGAAAGATTAGTCTTGCCAGCAATGTATAATTTATTTAAAATATACGAAATAATAAATCCAAGTAAAGCTTTAAAGATGAAAAGCGAAATCGTTTCTAAATATCCCGATTCAAGATACGCACAAATTTTAAATAATGACAAAGTAAACTTAGAGTTAGGTTCTCCAGAAGTTGTTTATAAAAATTTGTATAAAGATTTCGAAAACGGAATTTTTAGAGAGACAATTAATAAAACCGATATGGCAATCGTTCAGTTTACTGGAGAAGAAATGTTGCCAAAATACGAATTATTAAAAGCCAATTTAATTGGAAAATTATATGGTTTAAAAGAATATAAAAAATCTTTAAACTTTGTAGCATTAACCTACCCAAATACTCAAGAAGGAAAAGAAACAGAGATGTTTATTGCTACAAAAGTTCCTTTATTGGATGCATTGTATTTTAACGGAGAACCAGCATCGAGTTATAAAATTATATATGCAACAGCCAATAGTTTAGACGAAAAAAGCAACAAACCATTACTAGACAAACTTACAAAATTCGCCAAAGAAAGAACTATTGAAAAACTCACGATATCAACAGATGTTTACACAAACGACAGAAATTTAATAGTTATTCACGGAATAAAAACAGAAGAAAATGCTAAAGGAATTGCACAAGTTCTAAAAGAATTTAAAGATTATAAAATTTTAGAACCATCCATTGTAATTGCAAGTGAAAACTATAAAATTGTTCAGATATTTAAAAACTTAGAAGAATATACATCAGGAACAGGACCAACATTTGATGCAAAAGAAAAACCAGTAATTGTGCTTCCAACTCCAAAAGCCGAAAAGCTAAAAATAGAAAAGCCAACAAGAGAAAGTATAAAAACAGAGGAATACAATTTACCAGGAAAAGCCGATGGAAGAAATGGCGAACAGCCAAACACAGGAAACAATTCTAAAGATTCTAAAAAAAATATGGAATCTAATGATGATGCAATGCCAAACATGATGCCACCAGCGCCAAATGTTCCAAAAAGATAATAAACTATGTTTGATAAAAAACCAAAATCCTACACAGACCTTTTAGGGAAAACTAACAGAATTGTTGAAGGAACAACAATAAAAGGAGATATAAATTCGCCATCAGATTTTCGTTTAGACGGACATTTAATTGGTAATTTCGAGTCGAAAGGAAAAATTGTAATTGGACCAGCAGGAAGTGTAAAAGGTGATATTATATGCAAGAATTGTGACATCGAAGGTAAATTTGAAGGTAAAATACAAGTATTAGAAATTTTAAACCTAAAAGCTAAAGCTGTAATTCATGGTGAAGTAATTTGCGGAAAACTTGCTGTTGAACCTGGAGCTGAATTTACTGCAACGTGTGTAATGAAACCCAATGTAAAAAATCTTTTACCCAATGCAGTACAACAATCAGAAGAAAAAACAGCGTAACAAGTGGTTGGCATTAATTAATATTCCTATTCAAATGGGAGTTGTGATTTTTGTGTTTTCTTATTTTGGCAGTTGGTTAGATGATACTTATCCTAACAAACATAATATTTACGTAAAAATTTTAACACTACTTTCAATAATAATTGCTTTTTACAACTTAAACAGGCAATTAAAAGAAATAAACAAAATGGATGAATAAGTAAATGAAAAAAGAACTATTTCAATCTGTTTCGCTATTGTTTTTATTTGCAATTTCTGCTTTTATACTTCACAGTTTAGCTTATTTTCTTTTTAATTTTGATGCAATTGAAAATCAATTTCAGTATTCATTAATAACATTATACGGTTTTTTTATAACTTGTTCTGTAATTATTGTGATTCTTTTAATTTTAATAAAACAAAAAGAAATCAATAATGTAGGCAATTCGTTTATGTTATTAACGATTTTAAAAATGCCATTTGCTTACTATTTGTTGCAATCTATTATAAATTCG
>JAYTPS010000128.1:0-4895 GCA_043747155.1 Flavobacterium sp.
GTTTTTCAATTGGCACATATTATTGATGATACTACAAATCCAATTCCAAATGAAGTTGGAGAAGTAGAAAATACTTGGGCAATTCATCAACTTTTTACAACAGTAAATTTTGCACCTAAAAGTTGGTTTATAAATTGGTATACAGGTGGTTTAAACCATCAGGTTGAACATCATTTGTTTCCAAACATTAGTCACATTCATTATGGTAAAATTGCTGATATTGTAAAACAAACAGCAAGAGAATGTAATTTACCTTATCACGAATATAAAACAATGACAAGTGCTGTAATTGCACATTTTAGACATTTAAAAGATTTGGGACAAAAACCTTTACTTTCGGCATAAAAAATTAATTCTAAAAGACGTATTTTTGTACGTCTTTTTTATTTATACCAATTTACAACAACCAGCTACAATCTATGGAACATTTATTATCAGATAGAATAAATAATTTATCAACTTCTCAAACACTTGCAATGGCTGCCTTAGCAAGAGAATTAAAATCACAAGGAAAAGATATTATTAGTCTTAGTTTGGGTGAACCCGATTTTAATACGCCAGATTTTATTAAAGAATCAGCAAAAAAAGCAATAGACGAAAACTATTCTACTTATTCACCAGTTGATGGTTATATGGATTTGAAAGAAGCCATTTGCCGAAAATTTAAAAGAGATAATAATCTAGATTATAAACCAGCAAATATTGTTGTTTCTACTGGAGCAAAACAATCACTTTATAATGTTGCTCAATGTATGCTAAATGATGGTGACGAAGTAATTCTTCCAGCGCCATTTTGGGTTTCCTATTCAGAAATAATTAAAATGTCTGGCGGAATTCCAATTGAAGTTCCAACTTCAATTGAAGATGATTTTAAAATGACTGCGGCTCAACTAGAAGCAGTTATTACTCCAAAAACCAAAATGATTTGGTACAGCTCACCTTGTAATCCTAGTGGTTCAGTTTATAGTCGTGAAGAATTTACAGCAATTGCGAAAGTTTTGGAAAAACATCCAAAAATATTTATTGTAGCCGACGAAATTTATGAACATATTAATTTTTCAGGAACATTTTGTAGCATTGCATCAATTCCAGGAATGTTTGAAAGAACCATAACCGTAAATGGAGTTGCCAAAGCATTTGCTATGACAGGTTGGAGAATTGGTTACATTGGCGCACCAGAATTTATTGCCAAAGCCAGTACCAAAATGCAAGGTCAAGTAACTTCTGGAGCTAATTCTATTGCGCAAAGAGCAACAATTACAGCGGTTGATGCTGATCCAAAAGTGTTGAAATACATGGTCGATGCTTTTCATAGTCGTCGTGATTTGGTAGTTGGTTTAATAAGAGAAATTCCAGGATTAAAAATCAATGTTCCAGAAGGTGCATTTTACGTTTTTCCAGATGTTTCTTCCTTCTTCGGAAAAACTTTAAGAGGAACTTTAATAAACAATGCAGACGATTTTTCAATGTATTTACTAGCCGAAGCCAATGTTGCAACCGTAACTGGTGATGCCTTTGGAAACGGAAATTGTATTCGTTTTTCGTATGCCACAAGCGAAGAATTACTTACGGAAGCCATGCGAAGAATTAAAGAAGTTTTAGCTTAAATATAATTTGCCTCAAAGAAATTTGGGCTTTTTTTATTAAAATTGAAATCTTAAACAAAAGCCAATTGATTTGATTTACTACTTTTTGAGGAGTAAATTTGTAAGTATAGATTTTAAAATTTTAAGAAATGAAAAACTCAGTTTTACATAAAGCAAATACTCGTGGCAATGCTAATCATGGTTGGCTGAATGCTTATCATAGTTTTAGTTTTGGAAGTTGGTACAATCCAGATCGAGTTCAATTTGGCATGTTACGTGTTTTAAACGATGACACTGTTGCCGCTGGAATGGGTTTTGGTACTCATCCACATGACAATATGGAAATTATAACCATTCCTTTAGAAGGCGATTTGGCACACAAAGACAGTATGGGAAACACTGAAACTATAAAAACTGGTGATGTACAAGTAATGAGTGCAGGAACTGGTGTGCAACACAGCGAATTTAATCCAAATGATGATAAACAAACCAAATTATTTCAAATTTGGTTGTTTCCAAAAACTCAAAATGTTGCACCACGATACCAACAAATCACTTTAGATATTTCAGAACAAAAAAATAATTATGCACAAATTCTTTCACCAAATCCTGATGATGAAGGCGTTTGGATTTATCAAGATGCTTGGTTTTATTTGAGTAATTTTGATAGCGATTTTTCTAAAAAACTTTCTCTTAAAAAAGAAGGAAACGGATTTTACATTATGACCATTGAAGGTGAAATTGAAGTAAACAGTCAAAAATTAGAAAAAAGAGATGCAATAGGAATTTGGGATACCCAAGAAATTGAAATTAAAGCTACAACTGATTCTAAATTTTTAGTGATGGAAATTCCAATGGAACAATAACTAGTGTTTCGTAATCAGTTTTTTGTGTTCAATTAAAAAATAGTATTTTTGTTACTTTGATTAAAATTACTTGAAGATTAAAACTTGAAACAAATTTTTTATGAAAGCATATATATTTCCAGGTCAAGGTGCTCAATTCTCAGGAATGGGAAAAGAATTATACGAAAACTCCAAACTAGCCAAACAATTATTCGAAAAAGCCAATGAAATTTTAGGATTTCGAATCACAGATATAATGTTTGAAGGAAGTGCCGAAGAGTTAAAAGAAACAAAAGTCACGCAACCGGCGGTATTTTTACACTCGGTTATTTTAGCCAAAACATTGGAAGATTTTTGTCCAGACATGGTTGCTGGACATTCGCTAGGAGAATTTTCTGCTTTAGTTTCAAATGGTGCTTTATCATTTGAAGATGGATTATTGTTAGTATCAAAAAGAGCTATTGCAATGCAAAAAGCGTGTGAAATTAAACCATCAACAATGGCAGCTGTTTTGAATCTTGAAGATAAAATTGTTGAAGATATTTGTGCCTCCATAGATGGAGTTGTAGTTGCAGCTAATTATAATTGCCCTGGACAATTGGTTATTTCTGGAGAATATTCAGCAGTAGAATTAGCTTGTGAAAAAATGAAAGAAGCTGGAGCAAAACGTGCCTTAATTTTACCTGTTGGTGGCGCTTTTCATTCACCAATGATGGAACCAGCAAGAGAAGAACTAGCGGCTGCAATTGAGGCAACAACTTTTTTAAAACCAAGTTGCCCAGTTTATCAAAATGTTACTGCCAAAGCTGTATTTGACGCCGAAGAAATTAAGAAAAATTTAATTATACAATTAACAGCTCCTGTACGATGGACGCAATCCATACAACAAATGATAAAAGATGGTGCAACTAGTTTTACAGAAGTTGGTCCAGGAAAAGTTTTGGTTGGATTGGTTGGAAAAATTAATAATGAAGTAGAGACTATTTTGGCTTAAGCTTTTATTAAGAACTATTTCATCCCAATGGTTTTAAAAAACATATCTCTGAATAGAAATCCAATAGGAATTTCATTTTTGCCAATCATAATACTATTACTTTTAATTCCGGTAATAAATTCGGTTGAAATTAAAAAAGAACGATGAACACGTAAAAAATTGGTATTCATTTTAATCAAATCTTGCTCCATTTTAGAAAATGGAACGAGTGGTTTTAAGAATTTCCCATTTGTTAAAAAAACTTTTGTATAGTTTTTCATTGCTTCACAATAGTATATTTCATTTATATTTACAGGATAACTAATTCCTTCTGATTTAATATAAATTATTTTTTCTTCTTTTGATTCTTCAATAGTTATTTCTGAAGGAATACTAGTTTTTGCAATACGATCAATAGCTTTAAAAACGGCAGTTGTAAATCGTTCAAACAAAAAAGGTTTTAACAAATAATCTACAGCATTTACCTCATAACTTTCAACTGCATATTGTGAGTAAGCAGTTGTGAAAATTATTTGAATATTGTTATTAATTATTTTAGCTAGTGACAAACCGCTTAGATTAGGCATGTTTATGTCTAAAAATAGAATTTGTATTGAACTATCTTTTGATAAAATTTCAAGTGCTTCAATAGCATTTTTATATTCACCTTCATTTTCAAGGAATGCAATTTGATCAATGTAACTTCTAATTATTTTTCGAGCAATTGGTTCATCATCAACAATTATGCATTTATATTTTTCGGTGCTTTCCATTAAATTAAATTTAAAGTTAATTCGACAATGTAATATCGTTTTTCTTTATTTATGATGAGCGAATAATTTCCATTTGGATAAATTACATCAAGACGTTTTTTAACATTTTCTAAACCAATTCCTTTTTCATTAATCGTATTAGCAAGAGAATTTGAATCGTAATTATTTTTAACTTTTAATTGTAAAACTCCTTGCTCTGAAACATCAATTGTAATTAAAATAAAAATAGGTTCGTCATGAATATTTCGAGCATGTTTGAATGAATTTTCAATAAATATTATAAGTAATAATGGTGCTATTTGATATTTCTCAATAGCTTCAATTTTAATCAATAATCCAACATCAAGATTGTCTTCCAATCTAATTTTTTCTAATTCGATATAATTTTTTATATATTTTATTTCATCGTTCAAAGGCACTTTTTCTTGTTTGGTTTCGTACAAAGAATAGCGCAATAAATCAGAAAGCCGAACCATTAATTCGGGTAATTTTTTTGAATTTTCAACAGCTAAACCATAAAAATTATTCATGGTATTAAACAAAAAGTGAGGAGAAATTTGTGCTTTTAAATTCCTCAATTCGCTTTCAATTTGAAATGATTTTCGTTCCTTTTCATAATATTGTTCTATAAAATTATCTTTTAAATATTTTAAAGCCGTAAGAATAAAAAATGCTACTAAATGACCAGAAATATTATCAATAAATAGATCAAACCAAT
>JAYTPS010000129.1:0-2753 GCA_043747155.1 Flavobacterium sp.
CATAACTATTTCATTTATAGATTAATGATGCAAAGTAAAGTATTATTTTTTTATGATTTACATAAAGCCCAAGAATTACTATTTTAATAATATTCATCACAAAAAAATTTTGAATTCTTATTTTTTACTATTAAATTTTTTACAATTGATTTAAGAAAACGTTTTCTTAATAAGTAAAAATCAGATCAAAATTTTTAATATTAATATAATTTCTTACCTTTAAAACAAATTTTGTCAATTATGAATACAGAACAATTAGAAATTTATGAATATGCTCGCAAAAGAATAAAACAGAAAAAAGGTTTGTATTTTCATTTTGTTTTATTGCTACTTGGAAGTGTTTTTCTTTTTATTGCCAATAAATGGTTGAACATTGGCGAACCCAAAAATTGGTACATTTGTGCAGTTACCATTTGGATATTTATTTTTATTCTTCATTTTATTAAAGTGTTTATCACAGATAGCTTCATGAATAAAAAATGGGAACAAGAACAAATAGACAGATTGATGACCATGCAAGAAAAAAAAATTGAACAATTAAAGAACGAATTTGAGAATAAAAAATAATGATAATTTTAATTGCTGCCGCTTCAGAAAACAATGCTCTTGGTAAAGAAAATAAACTTTTATGGCATTTACCAGATGATTTTAAACGATTTAAAACCATAACCTCAGGACATTATATTATTATGGGAAGAAAAACTTTTGAAAGCTTTCCTAAACCTTTACCCAACAGAACTCATATAATTATTACACGTCAAAAAAACTATACTTTTCCTGATTGTATTATTGCAACTAATCTTGAAAACGCTTTAGAATTAGCTCCTAAAAACGAAGCTGTTTTTATTATTGGTGGCGGTGAAATTTACAAACAATCTATTGATATTGCTGATAAAATTGAACTTACTAGAGTTCATTCAACCTTTGAGGCAGATACTTTTTTTCCTGAAATCAGTTTAGATAAATGGAAATTAGTCATGAAAGAAAATCATAAAAAAGATGAAAAGCATAAGTTTGAGTACACTTTTGAAACTTATATAAAAAAGTAAATCAGGAATTTTTATCAAATATTTTACAAATAGTAATTTGACTTTTTTTATTATTTGTACTTTTGCAGTCATTAAAAAAATGATCAAAATTAAATGTCTAAAAACGTTACGCCATATAAAGATTCAACTTTAGGAAAAAAAGAGCAAGTTACTCAAATGTTTGATGCTATTTCTGGAAATTACGATGGATTAAATCGTGTAATATCATTTGGAATTGATGTTAAATGGCGCAAAAAAGTAGTACAACTTGTTTCGGCAAAAAAACCAACTAATATACTTGATATTGCAACAGGAACAGGTGATTTGGCAATATTGATGACACAAACATCTGCTAAAAAAATTATTGGTTTAGACATTTCGGCAGGAATGCTTGAGGTTGGAAAAAAGAAAATAAAAGCCAAAAATCTACACAATATTATAGAAATGATAGTTGGCGATAGCGAAAAAATGCCATTTGAAGATAATTTTTTTGATGCTATAACTGTTTCATTTGGAATAAGAAATTTTGAAACACTAGAAAAAGGACTTGCCGAAATTTTAAGAGTTTTAAAACCCAACGGAATTTTTGTTGTTTTAGAAACTTCAGTTCCAGAAAAAACACCATTTAAACAAGGATATAAATTTTATACAAAAAATATCTTGCCCATTATAGGAAAACTTTTTTCTAAAGACAATGTTGCTTACGGATATTTATCAGAATCGGCTGCTGTTTTTCCATATGGAGAAAAGTTAAACAATATTTTACAAAAAATTGGGTTTATAGATGTTATAGCAATGCCACAAACATTTGGAGTTGCAACTATTTATACAGCATCAAAAAAATAATATGAGAAATAGTTTTTATATTTTATTGCTTTTTATTTCACTTCAAGGACAAGCTCAGTTTAAGGGAATGTTTGGAAAAGATCCTATAATAAATTTAGAAAACTTTGACAAACAAAAAGTGCATTGGGGTTATTTTTTAGGATTTAATGCCTATGATTTTAAAATAGATTATAAAAACACACCTGATGTTGATATTATAGTAAAAAGCGTTGCAGGATTTAATGTTGGTTTAGTAGGAAACTTGCGACTTCACGAATATATTGATTTAAGATTTGAACCAGGTTTATATTACACACAAAGAAATTTAACCTATTCGCAGTTTACAAACACACTTGATGCGCTTCGAGAAGTGAAATCAACCTACATTCATTTTCCGATATTAGTGAAATTTTCGTCTAAAAGAATAGGTAATTTTCGCCCTTATATAGTTGGTGGTGCATCTGCAACTTTAAATTTATCAAGTAATTCTAAATCTAAAGACGATAATCTTCAACAAAGATTTAGAGTTAAACCTTGGACAACAAATTATGAAGTTGGTTTTGGAGTTGATTTTTATCTAGAATATTTCAAGTTTTCGCCTTCCATTCGTGGCGTTTTTGGTTTAAATGATGAGCTGATAAGAGATAATGACCCAAATAGTGAATGGACAGGAAATATTGACGCACTAAAAACTAGAGCCGTTTTTATAAACTTTACTTTTCATTAAAAATCTAATTTCTTTTAAATTCACTTAAAAAAATTGCTGTAGCACTAGCAACATTCAAACTTTCAGTTTTTTGTATTTCTCCAAATCGTGGTATTGCTAATTTTAAAGATATTAAATTTTCAATTTCTTTAGAAATTCCGTTGGCTTCGTTTCCTAAAACAAGAATTCCTTGC
>JAYTPS010000130.1:0-2144 GCA_043747155.1 Flavobacterium sp.
ACTTTCTTTACCAAAAACCAACCAATCACCATCTTTAAAATCATTTTCGTAAATTGTTTTTTTAGCATGTGAACTCATCAAGAAAACTCTTGATTTATCTAAAACTTTTGAACTCCATTGTTCAACATTTTGATATTCGGTAACTTCAAGATGCACCCAATAATCAAGACCTGATCGTTTCAAGTTTTTATCATTAATTACAAATCCAAACGGATGAATTAAATGCAATTTACTTTGGGTTCCAACACACAAACGACCTATGTTTCCTGTATTATTTGGTATTTCTGGTTCTACTAAAACTATGTTTAACATTTATAATTGATATAAAAATAAATCTAAATCATCAATTTTTTCAAAACCTTTATCAGATGTTATTAATGGTATTTGAAGAAATAATGAAGTTGCTGCAACAATTGCATCTGGTGTTTTTGCTTTATTTTTTTGCTTAATATTAATGCAAACTTCTTTAATTTCATTATTTAAAGTAATAATGGTACATTCTGATAAGAAAAGATTTATCTTATTTTTATCATTTCTTGACAAACCATTATAACCAAGAAGTTCAATTTCAGTAATTATTGAAACAAACAGTTCCAATCCATTTAAAAAAGAAAACAATTCTTTATCTCCATCAAGTAGATAAAGTACTATATTGGTATCTAAAACTATTTTATTACCACTCACTTCTCAATTCTTTTTGAATTTCTAGTGCGTCTTTATTAAGTTTTATTACACCTATATGCTTTGTCAAATCTATTCCTTTACTTTTTTTAGTTTTTTGAATTGAATTTAGTTTTTTTTCGAACTCTTTTTTGCTAGTGTTTTTATTGATAATTGTTGTCATAATAAAAATATTTAATCAAATGTAATTATTATTTTTATAGTTAATATTAAAAGTTGCTCAATTTTATATACTTAATATATCTACTTTCAAAACTTCGCCAGCTTTTAAATCATTCAAATATATATTTCCAATTCGCACTCTTATTAATCTTAATGTTGGAAACCCAACGGCGGATGTCATTTTTCTAACCTGTCGAAACTTGCCTTCATTAATAGTTATTGATAACCAAGAAGTTGGTCCGTGACGATCATCACGAATTTTTTTTGCGCGTTCTCCAAATTCTGGAATTATTTCTAAAATTGATGCTTCACATTTTTTAGTAATGTATTTTTTTCCGTCAAAACCAATTTCTATTCCATTTTTTAATTTCTCTATTGCTTCTTGATTTATTATTCCGTCTACTTGAACATAATATTCTTTTTCTATTTTTTTACTTCTAACAATTTCGCTCATCATTCCGTTGGTTGTAAGTAAAAGCAATCCTTCAGAATCTTCGTCTAATCGTCCAATTGCCATTGTTCCTTTAGGAAAATCATACAATTCTCCTAACAACTTTTTATTGCGTTTTAATTCGTAAACAAACTGCGATAAGTAACCATAAGGTTTATGAATTAGGAAATGTTGATGTGTTGACATAAAAATTAATATCCTACAATTATAGGTTTTTTAAAACTAAAAACAGTACTATTATCATTTAAATATTCTTAAAATAATGTAACAAAAAGTTAAAATCTTATAAATTTCAGTCATAAAAATATGATAATTTTATAACATTAATTGAAAGCATTATTATCATGAAAAAAATTACTTTATTTATTTCCACTTCAATATGTGCAACTTCTGGTTATGTATTATTAAAAAGCATTAAAACGAATTCAGGATTTAATGATATGATTTTTATGGTTTTATTAATTTTAACAGTGCTGGTTTGTTTGGTTATTAGCATTTTGATTTTTTATCAATTAATTACAATTAAGAAAAAAAACAGAACCTTAAATTACAATAGTTATTCTGATAGAAGAATAAAAAATCAAGAATTTGACAAAATATTTACTTGGATGCATGATTAGTTATTTTAGTAAATAGTTTTTTCTATATTTACTTTCAAAAAAGAAGGTGTTTATGGAGGTTACAATTATTACAGTTTTAATTTTTATTATTGGAATTTTCCTTGGAATTTTCTTTGGAAAATTATTATTTTCTGCAAATTCTAAAACAGAAAAAGCATCGCTTGAAGAAAAAATAAATGGATTAAATTCTAACTTATTTCAACAAAAAGAGCAAACATTACTCGATAAAT
>JAYTPS010000131.1:0-8264 GCA_043747155.1 Flavobacterium sp.
AATATAACTAGTTCAATGTCAAAAATCAATCTCAATGTCAAAAATCAATCTCAATGTCAAAAATCAATCTCAATTGCAAAAGTCAATGTTAATTTAAAAAAATATTTACTTTGTCACACTGAGGTAATTTATGCTGAGCGAAGCCGAAATAGAGTTGAAGTGTCGCAAACTAAAAAAATTCTTATTAATCTTTCAACTTCAATCTTCCGACTCCCAACTTTTTATCAATTCCGTCCTTTTTCGTCAAAGTACAATTCGTTCAGTGGTTCACTTTGCCAAAATTCTTTAGTATTTATATCCATAATTGTAAGCTTACCTTTAAAAGCTGCACCAGTATCAACGTTCCAAACGCAAGCTTTTTTTACAGGAATTGTTGCTCCAATTCTTGTCGTTGGCGTATGACCAATATAAATTTCTTTATACAAAGTAAGTCGTCTTGGGTAATAATCGCTAGATTTTTTTAAGTTTTCATCTAGTGATAATGCGGTTTCCCATAGTGTTCTATCCCAACCAAAAAATCTTGGATAATATTCATAAGTAACGCCATTCATATTGGTAAATCCTGCGTGAACAAATAATCTGTTTTTATCGTCTAAATAATATGATTTTAATGATTTTAAAAATGTAATATGTTCCTTCTTTATTATCTCATTTACTTTTGCATAAGCCATAACCGTTGCTTCTCCTCCATGATTGTACCATTGTAAATTGTCTTTGCTTTCATTTAGCCAATTAAACAATAACTCATCGTGGTTGCCACGAATAAAAATACAGTTTTGCTTTTTATCTAAAGCTATTAAATAATCTATCACTTGTGGCGATTGGCTCCAACCATCTACATAATCTCCAAGAAAAATTAAAGTGTCTGACTTGGTAACATTGGCGCGTTCTATTATTTGATGTAAAGCTCGTAAACCACCGTGAATGTCACCAATTACTAATGTTCTATTCATTTTTATCACCATATTTTACTTTTCTCAAAACTCGCATAACTTCTTTAAAACTCATATATACACTACTTTTAGAATAATTTTTTAATAATAATTTTGCATTAATTAGCTTGTTTTTGGCTTCTTCAAATCCGTTAAGATAGCAAATCATTAAGGTTGATGGTAAATTTTCAAGATCTTTTTCTTCACGTTCATTTAAATTTAATCCTTTTTGTAATTTGTTAAGCAAAGATAAATTAGAATTGTAAATATGAAACATCATTTTTCTATTATATTGTGGTGGTTCAAATAGCATTTCGGTTTCAATTTTATAATAACCATTATCATAAAAAGAAATTTTTTGTTGTTCTAAAGGATAATAACTTGTTTTGTCATTTAATCCCATAGGAACATATTCTATTATAGTAAATGTATCTTTATTGTAGTCTATAGAAATAACATCTTGGGCAGAATAAAATAGTTTAATTTGTTCGTTAACTAATTCAATGTCTACACGTGATAAAAACGTTTTAGCTCTAATTTTTTTAGGAATTCCTGCCCAACATATTACAAATAATTCTTTAAACACTTTATAATCAGATGTCATATCTTTATGACTATTGTTCACAAAATCAATAACGCTATCAAGTGTGTTTGAAATACTATTGCGGGAATTGTTTTCGATACTTATTACTGTTTCAAGATTTTGTTTAGAATACTGAACTTTCTCATCTGTTGGAGTAGTATTGCTTCCGCGACGCACAAAAACCTGATTGGCAAAAATAGTATGGATGTTTTTTTTAAAACTAGAAGTTTTAGATTTTGGCTTTATAGTAACCAAACCGACAACTTTATCTTTAGGCAAATTAGGAAATGGCACGTTTTCATATTGAATTTTTGGAGGATTTTCTAAATATGCATTTACCAAATTCTGAATTCTACTATCATCAAAAAAATCGTCACCAACTATTTCATTTTCTGAGTCTTCAACACCAACTACAATATATGAATTGTTAGAAGGATTAGAATTTGACAAAGCACAAATGTGTTTTAAAAATTTGGCTTTTCCTTCTTTACTATGCAAATTCAACTGACGCTTTTTATCATAAAAACTGCACTCATCATTGTGAGCAAGAAGGTTTTTAATTAAAAGGCGTTTGTTTATCATTTTGTAGTGATTTGTGACTAGTAATTAGTGACTAGTAATTAGAGAATAATTATTAGTAAAAACTAAGAGTAACTGGGAATACTAATCACTAATTACTTTTTACTAATTACTATTTTAAGGTACTTTTACTCCAATACTTTCCGACCAAATAGCAAACCAATCTTCCAATTCAAGTTGCAAATTGGTAGCTTTTACTAATTGTTGAATTCGTGACACATTTACAGTTCCAGCAACAGGAATAATATTTGACGGATGTTGTAAAATCCAAGAAAGTAAAATAGTATCGCTTCCAACGTGGTATTTTTCTACTAAAGTAGCCAATAATTTTTTCAATCGTCTAGTTTGATCACTATCTTCTCTAAAAATACTTCCAAGCGGATTCCAACTCATTGGGCTAATATTGTGAACTTGCATATAATCAAGACTTCCATCCAACATAGGTTGTAAATGTGTTGCCGAAAACTGAATTTGATTATAACTTACAGTCGTTTTTTGAAGAATTAATTCCGTTTGAAACGAAGTAAAATTAGATAATCCAAAGTCTAAAATTTTTCCTTCTAATTTTAATTTTTCAACCGCTTCTGCAATTTCATCGGCTTTCATTAATGGACTTGGTCTATGCAATAATAAAACATCTAAATAATCTGTTTGTAAATTTTTTAACGAATTTTCAACCGACCAAACAATGTGTTTTTTAGAGTAATCGTAATGTTTAACTTTTGTGTTTCTATTATTTGCTAATGCTTGACCCGAGCTTTTGCGAACTGGCGCAGCAATCCCACATTTAGAAATCAATTGAATTGTATTTCTGTCTATTTTGCTTTCGCCAAATGCTTTTCCAAATTCGGCTTCTGTAGTATATCCACCATAAATATCTGCATGGTCAAAAGTTGTAATTTCATTTTCAATACACACATGCATCAATTGAAGCATTTCTTGTGTATCGAGTTTTTTATCCCAAATTCCCCAATTCATTGTGCCAGCAATTATTTTTGAAAGTTTCGGGTTTTGAGTTGATAAATTTTGAGACATATTTTAAATTTTATTTTCTTTGTTACAAATAATTTTGCAATAAATTCAATTTATCATCCTGAGCGCATCCAATACTTCGGAAGAAGGAACACAAACTAAATAAATCCTTAAAAACCCTAAAAATACTAAAACAAAATCATAAATCATCCTTAAAAATAGTATTTATATACAAGTTTTAACGCATTATTAACATTGAATAACTGAATAAATATTGACTTTTGAAATGTTAAAATTAAGAATCATAAGAATACTATAAAAATAGAATTTATGGAAGAAAATGTTGCGGCTTTAGACATTAGAGCAATTAATGAAAAAATTGAAAGAGAAAGTGCTTTTATAGACTTACTTACAATGGAAATAAACAAAGTTATTGTAGGTCAAAAACACATGGTTGAACGATTGCTTATTGGACTTTTGGGTCAAGGACATATTCTTCTAGAAGGCGTTCCAGGATTAGCTAAAACATTGGCAATAAACACTTTGTCTCAAGCTATTGATGGAAGCTTTAGTAGAATTCAATTCACACCAGATTTGCTTCCTGCAGATGTTGTGGGAACAATGATTTATAACATAAAAGCCAACGAATTTTCAATAAAAAAAGGACCAATATTTGCCAATTTTGTTTTGGCAGATGAGATTAATCGTGCTCCAGCTAAAGTACAATCGGCTTTGCTAGAAGCAATGCAAGAAAAACAAGTTACTATTGGAGATACTACTTTTAAACTAGAAAGACCATTTTTAGTACTTGCAACACAAAATCCAATAGAGCAAGAAGGAACATATCCTTTGCCAGAAGCTCAAGTGGATAGATTTATGCTAAAAACGGTTATCGATTATCCAAAAATGGATGAAGAACGAATGGTAATTCGTCAAAATTTAAAAGGAAATTATGAAAAAGTTAATGCTGTAGTTTCTGTTTCACAAATTCTTCGTGCTCAAGAAGCTGTACGTGAAGTGTATATGGATGAAAAAATTGAAAAATATATTTTAGATATTATTTTTGCAACTCGTTATCCAGAGAAATACAAACTAGAATCTTTAAAACCATTAATCAGTTTTGGATCTTCACCTCGAGGAAGCATTAACCTTGCCAATGCTGCTAAATGTTATGCTTTTATAAAACGTCGCGGTTACGTAATTCCAGAAGATGTTCGTGCTGTTGTTCACGACGTGTTGCGACACAGAATTGGAATTACTTATGAAGCCGAAGCCGAAAATGTAACATCTGTTGACATTATCAATAAAATTATAAACGAAATCGAAGTACCATAAAGAGTAATTAGTAAAAAGTAATTAGTAATTGCATCAACTTTTTACTAATTACTAATCACTAGTAACTAATCACTAACGACATGGATACTAAAGACCTACTAAAAAAAGTTAGAAAAATAGAAATTAAAACCCGAAGATTGAGCGATCATATCTTTTCGGGTGAATATCATACGTCTTTTAAAGGAAGAGGAATGACGTTTTCTGAAGTGCGTCAATACCAATATGGCGACGATATTCGATCTATCGATTGGAATGTAACTGCAAGATACAATGAAGCGCATGTAAAAGTATTTGAAGAAGAAAGAGAATTAACAATGATGTTGATGGTAGATATTTCTGGATCGGAAAGTTTTGGAACTAAAAATCAATTAAAAAGCGAAATTGTAACAGAAATTGCAGCAACAATGGCATTTTCGGCAACTCAAAACAATGACAAAATTGGATTAATTTTATTTTCAAATGCCATAGAACTTTATATTCCGCCTAAAAAAGGAAAATCACATGTGTTGAGAATTATTCGCGAATTAATAGAATTTAAACCAAAAAGCAATAAAACCGATTTATCGCAAGCACTAAAATTTTTATCTGGAACTCAAAAAAAGAAAGCTATTGTATTTTTAATTTCCGATTTTATTGTAGAAGATGATTATGAAAAGACATTAAAAATTGCTAGCAAAAAACACGACATAACTGGCGTTAGAGTATATGATATTCGTGAAGAAAAAATGCCAAATATTGGAATTGTAGCAATGGAAGATGCCGAAAGTGGAGAGATTTTAGTAGTAGATACAACCTCTAAAACTGCAAGATTGAGTTATGAAAAGCACTATCAAGAAAAAGTGTGTTTGTTTAAAGAATTATTTTCTAAATGCGGTTCAGGAACAATAAATACAAGAGTTGATGAAAGTTATGTAAAAAAATTATTAGGATATTTTAAATCGAGGTAAAATATCCTAACAGGTTTTTTTTAACCTGTTAGGTATAAATGAACAAAATGAAATTCAAATTATATATATTATTTTTTCTATTCACATCATCACTTTTTGCACAAAAAGTAACAACTTCTATTGATACAACCAAAAATAAAATTGGAGCCGAATTTCAATTAACTATAAAAGCATCAGTAAACAAAATAGATAAAGTAGTTTTTCCTAAAACTAAAAATTTTGGAGCTTTAGAAGTAATAGAATCTTATAAAATAGATACAATTAAATCAAATAATAAGTATGAATTAATTAAAAAATATGGTTTAACTCAGTTTGATTCTGGAAAATTTACGATTCCAAGAATTTCTATTTTAATAAACGGAAAACCTTTTTATTCTGACAGTTTAAACATTGAAGTTTCTAATGTTAAAGTTGATACTTTAAAACAAAAAATGTTCGACATAAAAGACATTGCTCAAGTTGAAACAACTATAAATTGGATAAATTATATAATTGGATTTAGTATACTTTTAGTAATTTCTTTTTTAATTTATTGGGTAATTAAAAAATATAAAAAACCAACAAAAATTGAAGAAATTATATTCAAAACACCTATAGAAAAAGCCACTTCGTTACTACAACAATTAGAAAAAAAGGAACTTTGGCAAAAAGGCGAAATAAAATCTTATTATTCAGAATTAACCGATATTGCTCGTAATTATATTGAAGAAGAAATTCATATTCCTGCAATGGAAAGCACTACATCTGAACTTATTTTTGGTTTAAGAAATGTAGCAAATAAAAAGAAACTTAAACTTTCGAAAGAAACATTAGAAAACCTTGAAAAGGTTTTAATGCAAGCCGATTTAGTAAAATTTGCCAAAGTAATACCATTAGAATTTGAAATTGTAGAAGATAAAAAACGCATTACCAGTTCAATTGTAACAATACATAAATCAATTCCAGAAGTTGTTGAAGAAAATGATGAATTACAAGTTTGGAACGAAGAACAAAAGAAACAATCTTTACTAAAAAGAATTGTTGATCGCAAAATAAAAAGAATAAAAACTGCTGTTTTAATTTTGGTTTTCTTAGTCGTAGCATTATTTGTATTTGCAATTACAACCAAAGGATTAAACTATGTTAAAGATTTAGTTTTTGGTAACTCCACCAAAGAATTAGTAGAACAAGAATGGATTTATAGTGAATATGGAAATCCTGGTGTAAAAATCGAAACTCCAGAAGTATTAAAAAGAATTGATGCAACCAAAGTAGTACCTAAAAATACATTTGCAATATTAAAAGAAATGCAAATGTTTGGTTTTGGAAGTTTGGTTAATCCATTTTATGTTGCAGTTTCTACAACAAAGTTTAAAAAAGAAACCGAAATAAATTTTGATACAGTTCTAGAAGGAATTACAAAATCTTGGGAAACAATTGGAGCACAAAACATTCTTTTTAAGCAAGAAGAGTTTAATACTGACAAAGGAATTACCGGTGTAAAAGCTTATGGTACAATGACTGTTGTAAACAAAGATAACAATTCGAGTCAAAAAATGTATTATGAAATATTGTTATTTAAACAAGATGGTGGATTGCAACAAATTATTGTTTCTCACAAAGAAGGCGATCAATATGGGAAGAAAATTTTAGAGCGAATTATTAACTCGGCAGAACTTAAAAGCGCAAAATAATAATGGAAAAAATAAGCTTTTTAAATCCAGAATTTTTTTGGTTGTTTATGTTAATTCCAATTGCAATAGCATGGCTTTGGTGGAAAAACAAACAACAATCAGCATCCTTAAAAATAAGTTCAGTAAAAGGATTTAAAACATCTAAAACTATTTTAGCAAAATTAAAACCTCATTTGTCAGGATTGAGAATTTTATCTTTATGCTTTTTAATAATTGCTTTGTCTAGACCAAGAACAGTTGATATTAGTAACCAAACTAAAACCACCAAAGGAATTGATATTGTAATGGCAATAGATATTTCTAGCAGTATGTTGGCTCGAGATTTAAAACCAAATCGAATGGAAGCTTTGAAAGAAGTTGCCTCCAATTTTGTAGATGCAAGACCAAATGACAGGATTGGTATAGTAGTTTATGCAGCCGAAGCTTATACAAAAACACCTGTAACTACTGACAAAGCAATTGTAAAAGAGGCAATTAAAGACATAAAATTCGACAATGTACTTCAAGATGGTACAGGAATTGGAATGGGTTTAACAACCGCAGTAAACCGATTAAAAGATAGTAAAGCCAAAAGTAAAATTATTATTTTATTAACCGACGGAGTAAATAATTCAGGATTTATTGAACCAGAAACAGCGTCAGAAATCGCTAACGAATACGCAATAAAAGTTTACACAATTGGAATTGGAACTAATGGAATGGCTCAATTTCCTTATGCATTTGCGCCCAACGGAAAAGAATTTTTATACAGAATGATGCCTGTAGAAATCGATCAAGAATTAATGAAAACTATTGCCAAAAACACAAAAGGAAAATATTTTAGAGCCGTGAGTAATACAAAATTAGAAGAAATTTATAAAGAAATTAATAAATTAGAAACAACCGAAATACAAGAGCTAAAATACTACGATTATGACGAAAAATACAGACCATTTGTACTAATTGCAGGAATTTTATTGTTGATTGAAATCTTGTTAAGAAATACTTTATTTAAAAGTTTTATATAGTTTAAAAACCAAGAACACAAAGTAAGCTTTAAACCCAAAATGTTCTTTAAAAATAATTCTTTGTGAACATTGTGTAAAACTTTGTGAACTTAGTTGTTTAAAAAAAAATATGTACGAATTAGAAGAAAAAAGTTATTTATATCTATTGTTTATAATTCCAATATTGGAAGCATTATTTCTATATGTCCAATTTTGGAAAAGAAAGAAACAACAAGAATTTGGCGATTTAGATTTAA
>JAYTPS010000132.1:0-3754 GCA_043747155.1 Flavobacterium sp.
CTTCTAAATTTGGCCATAGTTCAAATAAATTGGTATTGTTGGTTTCGGTTAAAATTCGATTTAATAAGACCAACATCCATGAAGGAACACCAGCAAAACTTGTTACATTTTCTAATTTGGTTTCGTTTATTATTGCGGTAAGTTTGGTTTCCCATTCGCTCATTAACGAAATTTTATTGCTTGGTGTGCTACTAAATTCTGCCCAAATTGGCATATTTTCTATAAGAATTGCCGATAAATCTCCAAACGATGTATTGTTGTTTTCATAAATTTGAGAACTACCGCCAAGACGCAAACTTTTGCCAAGAAACATATCAGAATTTTCATTGTTGTTCAAGTACATACACAACAAATCTTTACTTCCTTTGAAATGGCAATCTTCTAATGCTTCGTTACTTACGGGTATAAACTTGCTTTTGGCATTGGTTGTTCCGCTAGATTTGGCAAACCATTTTATTGGTGTGTTCCAAAAAACATTTTGTGCTCCATTTCGTGTAAGTTCAATCATTGGTTCGAGTTCTTCATATGTAGAAACAGGAACTCTTTCGGTAAAAGTTTCATAATTTTTAATCGATTCAAAATCATATTTTTTGCCAACTACTGTTTCTTCACAGTTGCGAATTAAATTCATAAGCAACTCATCTTGAACCTCATGAGGATATTTCAAAAACAACTCAATTTGATGAATACGTTGTTTTAAAAACCAAGTTGCTATAGAATTTATTATTGGAAAAGGCATAAAAAGGTACGATTTACGAAGTTTGAAATACTAAGTTTGAAATTAGAATATTAACTTTACCAAAAATAACAAATTTTGTTGAACCAGAAACTTTAAACCTGAAACTTTAAACAAATGACTTACCAAGGTGTTCTCACTAAAATGCAAACCGAATATTTAAATCCAATTCAATATTATTTGGTTTTTGAAAATAGTTTTCTAAACTTGAATCAGTTATTGGATAAATCAATGGAAATTAATTTTGTAGGTTACCAATGTTTGAATTGCAATAAAAAAAAGAAAATTTTTCGACAAGGATTTTGTTATGATTGTTTTATGAGTAGTGCTTCGGCTGGCGATTGGATTATGAAACCCGAATTAAGCACAGCACATTTAGACATTGAAGATAGAGATTTAGAATATGAAAAAAAGGTTCAATTGCAACCACATATTGTTTATTTGGCATTGTCTAGCGAAGTAAAAGTTGGTGTAACTAGACTAACACAAGTTCCAACTCGATGGATTGATCAAGGTGCAGTTCAGGCAATTCCAATTGTTGAAGTTCCAAACAGATATTTAGCCGGAATTACCGAAGTTGCTTTAAAAAATCATTTTGCAGACAAAACCAATTGGCAAAAAATGCTAAAAAATGATTTTGAACATACAGATTTAATAAAAGAACGAGCCAATTTAAAATATTTGATACCTAAAGAAGCTCAAGACTATTTTCATCCAGAAAAAGATGATTTGTATGATATGCATTTTCCTGTTCTAGAATATCCAAAGAAAGTATCGAGCTTAAATCTTGATAAATCACCAAACTTTACAGGAAAACTAAAAGGAATTAAAGGACAATATTTAATCTTTGAGGATGGAACCGTTTTTAATGTTCGCACCTTTGAAGGTTATGTGGTTAAGATTAGTTTGTAATTAAAAAGCTACTCAATTGAACAGCTTTTTATAATTATTGTTTAATTAATATAAATTCTCCATCGGGAATTATTGGTTCTATCGGTGTTTGACCATATATTAAACATTTTGCAGTGGTTCTTTTAAAAAGTTTAATTGCTGGAACATCATCAACTATTATTCTTCTCATTATTCCTATACTTCCTCTATGAGTGTCATACATACCAAAACCTAATCTAATTTCATTTGCAGAACAATCAGAACAATTGTCATAATCATTATTATCAATAATTATTGTGCTAACTATTAAATGATCATATACATTACTTAAATTTAAATTTAACTGAGGTGTTGAATTTATTATTTCATTAATATATCCTTCTGTATACTCTATCTCACCAATAATAACATCTTCATAATAATCTTCATGAAGAACCAAATTTTTTTAACTAAAAAAATTGTAAAAACTGTTCCATTATTACTGTATCTATATTCTCCTTCAAATGCATTTAAATCATTATCCATATCCTTTAAATAGGTATTAGCAGGGATTAAACCACTCCAACCTTTCAAACTCTCAATAGAAGTTTGTGCTTTACTGTTTATTACAAGTAGTAATAAAATTATATATTGAATTTTTTTCATCCATCAAATTTAATAAAAAAGCTGTTCAATAACGAACAGCTTTTAGAATTTCATTAAGTTTTATGGTTGTTTTATCAATATAAACTCTCCATCAGGAACAATACCACTTATTTTTACATCACCTACTCTGTAAACAGGATGTCTTGCACGACGAAAAACTTTTAAAACCTCTACACCAGATAAATTCGTTCTTCTTATTACTATATCTCCACCAAGATGGGTATCATTAAATTTTAAATCCATTCTCAATTCTCCTAGTAAACAATCGTCACAATCAATTTCTTGATTATTTCTAATTAATCTAGATCCTGCAATGCTATGACTATATTCTTGGGGATAAACAACATCAATTTCAGACAAGGTGCTAACACTGTTGTTGAAATCTAGATATTCAAATTCACCAACAATCATATCAGAATAAAAAGAAATGTCAGGAGTCATTAATATTTTTTTAAGTTTAATTTTAAAATATACTCCATTATTTTGATATACATAAGTACCTACAAATTGATTCATATTATTATTTGTATCTTTAACATATGAGTTTGGTATATCTACTCCATTCCAATCTAAATTATTTATTACAGGAATTTGAGCTTTACAAGTCACTACAAGTATAAGCAATATAAAAATATTTATTTTTTTCATAATTTTAAGTTTTAATTTTTATGGACATGGTTCGCCTACAACTACTCCACCTTCGAGTTTTAGTTTTTTCCAATTGAGTAAAGTATCATCAGTTGCTTTATGGATATTAATTCCATAATCAGCATATTTTTCTAAAAACTTCATTTCAATTAATGAAAAACCACCATCGTAATATAAGGATTCTTTATCCAACATCTTCTGAATTTTATCATCTATTGATAATTCACCTAAAGAATTTTCATCAGCAAGTATTTTATTAATCAATAATGTTGGGTTGTTAATTGTTAATGCATAAGTAAAAGTTGTTGGTGATGAAGTAATATTGTTTTTAACAACAATATACATAACAACTTTACCTTTATTATAGTTGTAAGAATTTTGATACAATAAACTTAAAAATCTTACATCACCCCAACCTGGAATTGGAACGCCAAGTTTTGGATGATTATGACCAGCGCCAAAACACCATCCAGCAACAGGAGTTTGCAATCTATAATTGTTTTTTGGATCTGGTAATACATCATAGTTTTTATAAGTATTATCGTTACGACTATACTCCATGGAAAATCCATATTCAACTCCTTAAGTAGTTCTAGGTCTTAAATTTACTAATTTTGCTTTTAGACCATCAGTTGCAAATTCATTTGCGGTTAATTCTTTTAATAATTCACATGGTGTTTTTACAATTGTATCTTCTTCAATACAATTTACAGTTCTACAAGGTGTTGGCGATATAACGACTGGGTCGCTACTTCCTCCAGAAGCTCCCAAACCACCAGTATTATTAGTTGAACTACCACCACCTCCACCACCAGTGTCACCACCACCACCACC
>JAYTPS010000133.1:0-3004 GCA_043747155.1 Flavobacterium sp.
TATAGTTTAAAAAAAAACTTAAAAACTAAAGCAATTAAGAATTTTATATAATTTAAAGTAAATTTATTTTTTCTTTAATACCTTATATTCTTCATAACATTGACTAATAGCATCCATTATTTGCATATCGTTGGCAGTTTCTATAAACGATTGAGAGTAATTGCAATGTTGTAAAATTTCTGGAATATCATTTTTGTCAATTCCAAGTAAAACCGCTAATGTTTCTCTATCAAACTTAGTCTCTAATAAATTTCTAACAGTATCGTCTTTTCGCATTTCTTTAAGCTTTTTTAACTCTTTAGGTTTTTTTCCAAAGAAATTATAAAGCATGTCGGCAGGATTAAAAATAGAATTCATTACTCTAGAAAATGCATTTGGTGAACGATCACCAATTTCATAGGCATTTGGCAACCCAGAAATACTATACCTGTAATTTTCTATTTGTGGAATGAGTTTAGTGTCAATTTCAAGATAACCAGTTAGTTGGTATCTTCTAACAATTACTTCTTCTAGTGCAATTGCTTTTTCTGTAAGCTGTATTTTAGCATTTCCATTTTTTACCCAATCGCTTGTAACTCTTACTTTTATTGATTGAAAACCAATACAAGTTATGTGTAAAGTGTCGCTTTGATTGGCATCAATCTCAAAATAACCTTTACTGTTGGTCATTGTACCTTTAACTCTGTTGATATTAATTATATTTACATTTGGTAAGGTAAGTAAAGTGGCATTGTTTACAATTGTACCCGAAACTTTTTTAAGATTTGGATTTTCTTGTGAGAAAGTTAATGTTGAGACCAATAAAAGTAAAAAAGCAATAAAATATTTCATGTTCTAATTTGATGGTTTAAAAGTAGTAAAAGCATAAAGATGTTTTTAAAGCTTTAGTAAATTATTAACAAAAGAGAGTCCTGTAAATTTTATGGTAATATTGTAAAAGAAAAAAACTCCAAAATTGAAATTTCAAAATTGGAGTTATTATTTTATAAGATTGAGTTAATACTAATTAACTTTTTCTTGGTCTTCTTACTTTTGCTTCGTCAAATGAACGACTTGCTGCACTATCTGAACTTGTATCAGAACGTCTTGGTGCTCTTTCTTCTCTTTGAGTTGAACCTGGTTCTCTTCTTGGTGCTACAGATGAACTTCTGTCGCTTCTAAAACCAGTTACTCTTGCTGGTCTGTCAGATGAAAATCCACCTTCACGTCTTGGAAAAGAACTTCCAGAACTTCTTTCACTTCTATCAGATCTTGGTCCGAAACTTCCGCTTCTTGGTGCTGAACTTCTTTCGTTTCTATCACCACCTCTAAATCCACCTGAGCTTCTTCCGCCACCAAAACCACCAGAACTTCTTCCGTTGTGATCGCGTCGTCCAGAATTTCCTCCACCATCATTTTTAGAAATCTCAACGTTTATTCTTCTTCCGTTAAGATCAAATCCGTTTAGAACAGACATAACTTTATCAGTATGTTCACCATCAGTATTAAAGAAAGAAAAACCTTCTTTTACATCAACTTTAAACACATCGTCGCGACCTAAATCTAGAGTTTCTTTTAAGAAATCTTTTAATTGCATCCAATCAAAATCATCTCTAGAACCAATGTTTACAAAATATCTAACTGGATCACCAGCTCTAATTTCTCTTGGTTCACTACTTCTTTCGCTTCTTTCACTACTTTTCTCACCTGATAAATCACGTTTCTTTTTATAGTAATTGATGAATCTGTTAAATTCAACCGAAACCATTTTCTTGATTAATTCTTCTTTAGTCAAGCCATCAAGAACTTCGTTAATTGCAGGAAGATAGTTGTCTATTTCATGGTCAACCTCAGTGTCTTTAATTTTGTTTGCTAAGTGCAACAATTGAATTTCGCATATTTCCATTCCAGAAGGAATAGTTTTTTCTTGAAATTTTTGTTGTATTATTCTTTCAATTGAAGAAATTTTTCGCAATTCACTTTTAGTGATAATTACTATAGAAGTTCCTAATTTACCAGCACGACCAGTTCTTCCTGAACGGTGGGTATAGGTTTCAATCTCGTCTGGCAATTGATAGTTTACTACGTGAGTAATGCTGTCAACATCAATTCCACGAGCAGCAACATCAGTTGCAACAAGCATTTGAATTTGTCTTCCTCTAAACGATTTCATAACGCCATCACGTTGCGCTTGAGATAAATCTCCATGCAATGCTGCAGCACTATAACCATCTTCTATTAATTTTTCGGCAACTGCTTGTGTATCACGTTTTGTTCTACAAAAAACTACTGAAAAAATATCTGGATTAGCATCTGCTAAACGTTTTAATGCTTCATATCTATCACGTGCATTAACGCAATAAAATTCGTGAGAAACTGTTGTTGTTCCTGCATTTTTTGCTCCAACAGTAACTTCTGCTGGATCATTCATAAATTTCTTTGCAATTCTTGCTACTTCTGCAGGCATTGTTGCTGAAAATAACCAAGTATTTTTTTCGTCTGGAGTATCAGATAATATTGATACAATGTCTTCATAAAAACCCATATTTAACATCTCATCTGCTTCGTCAAGAATACAAAAGTTAATGTTTTTAATATTTACAAGACCACGATTAATCATGTCTTGCATTCTTCCTGGAGTTGCTACAATAATTTGTGCACCTCTTTTAATTTCTCGGGCTTGTTCTGTAATGCTTGCTCCACCATAAACAGCCACTGTATGTAAACCTTTTACATATTTTGAGTATTGTTTAATCTCGTTGGTGATTTGTAAGCATAGTTCACGCGTTGGTGATAATATTAACGCTTGTGTGCTTCTGTCTTCAGCATCAATTTTTTGTATTAGCGGAAAACCAAAAGCTGCTGTTTTTCCTGTACCTGTTTGTGCTAAAGCTACTAAGTCTGTGTTTTTTTCCAATAAGACTGGAATCGCTTTTTCTTGCACTTCTGACGGATTCTCAAATCCTAGATCTTTGATCGCCAGCAGTAACGATTCATTCAGACCTAATTGTTCAAATTTATTCAT
>JAYTPS010000134.1:0-18215 GCA_043747155.1 Flavobacterium sp.
GAAAGTATTTTGATGAGTTTACCACCAAATGTGCAATGGGTTTATGATCATCATCCTGAAACTGGAAGTGAAGAAGAAAAATTAATTAAAGTATTAGAATCACCAATTGATTGGATATAAAATAAACCATTAAGGTAGTAAGAAAAATTAAGTAAACCTCTTAACAAAACTTGATATTTAAATGGGTAAAAAAAAATTATATAATATTTAGTAAATAAATTAACCATTAAGGTATTAAGAAAAATTAAGTCAAACCCTTAATGAACCTTACTACCTTAATAGTTCAAAAATAAAAAATTAACTTCGCTTTGCGCCTTTGCGCCTATGCGAGAAAAACAAAAAAGCATGTTCCCATTACAAAGAGGCAGAAGATTACGAGTAAACGAATCAATACGAAATTTAGTTCGCGAAACAACATTAAGTCCAAGCGATTTTATGTTCCCAATGTTCATTGCAGAAGGCGAAAACTACCAAGTAGAAATTTCCTCAATGCCAGGAATTTTTCGTCGATCAATAGATTTAACAGTACATGAAGTCAAAGAAATTTTCGATTTAGGAATTCGAGCCGTAAACATCTACGTAAAAGTTGATGAAACTCTAAAAGACAACACAGGAAAAGAAGCATGGAATCCAAACGGATTAATGCAACAAGCCATAAAAGCAATTAAAACCGCTTGTCCAGAAATGATTGTAATGCCAGATGTAGCTTTAGATCCATATTCAATTTACGGTCACGACGGAATCATCGAAAACGGCGATATTGCCAACGATGAAACCAACGAAGCACTAGTAAAAATGGCAATTTCTCACGCACAAGCTGGAGCCGATTTTGTAGCGCCAAGCGACATGATGGACGGTCGAGTTTTGCGTCTTCGTCAAGGTTTAGACGCAGCAGGTTTTCAAAATGTGGGAATTATGAGCTATTCCGCCAAGTATGCCTCAGCTTTTTACGGACCATTTCGTGATGCTTTAGATTCTGCGCCAAAAAATACTTCAAATACTGAACTTCTCAAAGCACCAAAAGATAAAAAAACCTACCAAATGGATTACGCCAACCGCATCGAAGCCATAAAAGAAGCACTTATGGATGTAGAAGAAGGCGCAGATATGGTCATGGTAAAACCCGGAATTGCCTATCTCGATATAGTTCGCGAAGTTAAAAACGCCGTAAATGTTCCAGTAACCGTTTTTCACGTTTCTGGCGAATATGCCATGGTAAAAGCAGCAGCAGAAAGAGGTTGGCTAGATCACGACAAAATTATGATGGAACAATTAATGTGCATAAAACGCGCAGGAGCAAGTTTAATTTCGACTTATTTTGCTAAAGAAGCGGCAATTTTATTAAATAAATAGTGTCATCCATAGCTTATAGAACTTGGAAACGAATGGCTTGGGCTTTTTCAACAATCCTTATTCCTGCTTTCCATTTCAAGTTGCGAAAAAAATCGCAAGCTTTCCATTGCAATCAGGGTTAAATCAGCAATTGTATTACATAAAATTAAAGTTAAATATGAAAATTATATTAGCATTCCTACTCTCTATTTTTCTATTTTCTTGTAAAAAAGAAATTATAAAAACTGAAAATGCTGTTCCAGAAATAGCATCATTAGAAAAAGGCGAAACATTGTTTCAAGAAAACAATTGCGTAGCTTGCCATCAACCCAACAGCAAAGTTGTAGGGCCAAGTATGGAACAAATGGCAACAATTTATAAAAAAGAAAACGCCAGTTTAGTAAATTTTTTAAAAGCCGAAGCCGAACCAATTGTAGATCCAACACAATACGAAACAATGAAAATAAATCTCGAAATTACAAAAGTAATGACAGATCAAGAACTAAAATCATTAGAATTGTATATTCAAAGTTTTGCAAAATAATGCTTTCCAGTAACTTGTAATTCTGACGCAGAGCTTGTCCGCTGTGGCGGAAAGAATCTCAACAAAAATTAATCTTAAAGTAATTAAAATCTTTCCTAACTTTACAATAAAACATTAATAAAATGCAAACCTGCTTCATCAATTCACCACTCGGAATCACGAAAATCGTTGGCGATGAAAACGGAATTTCTATAATATCCGTTTTATCCGAAGGAGAAATTTCTACAACAATTCCAACTAAATTAAAAGAAGCAGTAACACAATTACAAGATTATTTTGAAGGAAATCTAACCAATTTCACATTTAAATTAAACCCAAAAGGAACCGATTTTCAACAACGAGTTTGGCAAGAATTACTAAACATTCCATTCTCTAAAACACTTTCCTATTTAGAATTATCTAAAAAACTTGGCGATGTAAAAGCCATTAGAGCAGTAGCATCAGCCAACGGAAAAAACCCACTATGGATAGTAATTCCGTGCCACAGAGTAATAGGGAAAGATGGTTCACTTACAGGTTATGCTGGAGGTTTGTGGCGAAAAAAATGGCTTCTAGAACATGAAAACCCAACCAATCAACAAAGTTTGTTTTAAAATTTCAAAGTAAAAATTCAAAATACCAATTTTATTTCTAAATTCGTGAAATACTAATTATGTTTTACATTCGTGTAAATTCGTGCAATTCGTGTGAAAAATGATAGAAAAAATTCGCCTTGACAATATTTTATTCCTTGATATAGAAACCGTACCGTTAGAAGAAAATTTCAATTCACTAGACAATGAAATGAAACAACTTTGGGAACAAAAAACGCAATACCAACGCAAAGACGATTTTACCGCAGAAGAATTTTATGACAGAGCAGGAATTTGGGCAGAGTTTGGTAAAATAGTCTGTATTTCTGTTGGGTATTTTATCACAAAAGCAGACATTAGAAACTTTAGAGTAACCTCATTTTTTGGCGAAGAAAAAAAATTATTAAACGATTTTAATAATTTGGTAAACAATCACTTCAATCTTTCGCAACACGTAATGTGTGGTCATAACGCTAAAGAATTTGACATTCCATTTCTTGCACGCAGAATGATAATCAATCAAGTTGCTATACCAAATAAGCTTAATTTATTTGGGAAAAAACCTTGGGAAATTCCACATCTTGATACGCTAGAGTTATGGAAATTTGGCGATTATAAACATTTTACATCACTAAAATTATTGACTAAAATTCTAGGAATTCCGTCATCCAAAGGCGATATTGATGGAAGTCAAGTTGGTCACGTTTTCTATGTAGAAAAAGACATTGACAGAATTGTAACCTATTGCGAGAAAGATGTAATTGCTGTTGCGCAAGTTTTTCTTCGTTTTAGACGTGAAGATTTATTAATTGAAGATGAAATAACTCACGTTTAAAATTTAAAAATTACAATTAACTTTTGACATTCTAATTGATATTGCAATTGATTTTTAGCATTGTATCAGTACATTTACAAAAATTAAAATTATGGTATTAAGCAGATTTTGGCTCGTTATTTTCATCTCTTCAATAGTTTTTGTAATTTTTAGTTTATTCTCAGGAAGTAACTACACCATCGATTTCGTTTTAAATGGGAAAAAGGATGATCCTATTTTAGTTTCTGAAAAATACCTGCAAGATTTACCATCTTTTATAAAAGACAGTATTGAAAACGCACCAAACAAAACCATGGTCATCAATCGTAATACTTCAAACATCGATTCGACTTACGTTTTTTCAAATAAAACCGTAAAAATTTATAGTGACAAACAAAAAAGCGATGGATTATTGCCAACGTGTAAAATGAGTTTGTTTGATATAATTTTACCATTAATGGCTTATTTGGCATTCTTCTGCGGATTAATGGAGTTGCTAATAATTTCTGGAGCTTCTGAGAAATTAGCGCGAAAATTGAGTCCGCTTTTTTCAAAAATTTTCCCTTCGGTTCCTAAAAATCATGAATCTATTTCATACATGACGCTAAATTTTGCAGCAAATTTTCTAGGACTAGATTCAGCCGCAACACCATTTGGGTTAAAAGCAATGGAAAGTTTACAAGAAATAAATCCCGAAAAAGATAAGGCAAGCGATGCACAAATCATGTTTATGTGTCTTCATGCAGCAGGATTAACTTTAATTCCAACATCAATTATTGGTTATCGTGCAGCTGCAAATGCTGCAAATCCTGCCGATGTTATGCTTCCGTGTATTATCACATCATTTATTGGAACAATTGCCGCCATGATTATTGTGGGAATTCGACAACAAATTAACTTTAAAAGTGCTACATTAATCGTTGCTTTAATGACCATTGTTGCCGCTATTGTTGGTTTATTATTTTATATTAATAGTTTAGATTTAATTGGTAAAAACTTCTTTACTGCCAATTTATCTGGATTAATGCTTATTTTAATTATCGGATTTACATTAGTATTTTCATTCATTTATGAAAAGAAATTTTCAGAAAAAAACACTACGGTTTTCGACACTTTTGTAAATGGCGCAAGAAACGGATTAACAACAGGAGTTACTATTTTTCCCTACGTAATGGGAATGTTGGTTGCCATTTCTTTTTTCAGAAATAGTGGATTATTTGAAATTATGAGTAACGGAATTTCGTTTGCTTTTTCAAATATTGGAGTAAGCAAAGAAATCACAGATTCACTTCCGGTAGCAATGCTTCGACCATTCAGTTCAAGCGGTTCACGAGGTTTTATGCTTGATGCAATGAGTACTTATGGTGTTGATTCACTAACCGGAAGATTAAGTTCTATTTTTCAGTGCAGCGCCGAAACTACGTTTTATGTAATTGCGGTTTATTTTGGTTCTGTCAAAATTAAAAACACACGCTATACACTTGGAACCATGCTTTTAGTAGATTTAATTTGTGTTATTACTGCGATTTTTGTTGCTAGTTGGTTTTTTGTAAAATAATAATATGTACGATTTCTTCTATCTAGTTTGTCATATTGTTGATAATTTTTTTAATTTGGATAATTAATTTAGGAACAAAATAATTTGATGAAGTTATTCAAAAAAGATAATTCAATAGTAGGATTGATAATTTGGATTATTACTGATTTATTACTTTATTCTAAAACTTAATTTTCTTCAATCCACCAACTTTTCGTAACTTTACATTTCAAAAACAGTTTAAAATGGACTTTATATATCAAGATCCGTATCCAATTTTAAAAGACGATACACAATACAAAAAACTTACATCCAACTACGTAAAAGTTGAGCAATTTGGTGGCAGAGAAATTCTAAGTATTGATCCAAAAGGATTAGAATTGTTAGCACAAGAAGCCATGAACGACGTTTCATTTATGTTGCGAACAGCACATTTACAGAAGCTAAACAATATTTTAACCGATCCAGAAGCTACTGATAACGACCGATTTGTTGCTTATAACTTATTGCAAAACGCAGCTGTAGCTGTCGAAGGTCAGTTGCCATCATGCCAAGATACAGGAACTGCAATTGTCATGGCAAAAAAAGGCGAAAGTGTTTTTACTGGAGTCGATGATGCCGAATGGTTATCGAAAGGAATTTTCAACACGTTTCAAAATAAGAATCTTCGTTACTCACAAATTGTTCCGATTTCGATGTTTGAAGAGAAAAATTCAGGTTCAAATTTGCCAGCTCAAATTGATATTTATGCCAAAAAAGGAGCTACTTATGAGTTTTTGTTTTTAACAAAAGGTGGTGGTTCTGCAAACAAAACATTTTTGTATCAAAAAACAAAATCACTTTTGAATGATAAATCAATGGAAGAATTTGTTCGCGAAAAAATTAAAGATTTAGGAACTTCTGCTTGTCCGCCATATCATTTAGCTTTGGTCATTGGTGGAACTTCTGCTGAGTCAAACTTATCGGTAGTAAAAAAAGCATCAGCAGGTTATTTTGACAATCTTCCAACAACCGGAAATATGTCTGGTCAAGCATTTCGAGATTTAGAATGGGAGAAAAAAGTATTATTATATTGTCAAGAAAGTACTATTGGAGCACAATTTGGAGGAAAATACTTTGCGCATGATGTTCGTGTAATTCGTTTGCCACGACACGCTGCTTCTTGCCCGGTTGGATTAGGAGTTTCGTGTTCTGCGGATAGAAATATTAAAGGAAAAATCACAAAAGATGGCGTTTTCTTAGAGCAATTGGAAGTAAATCCGCAGCAATTTTTACCAGCAACTCCACCACATTTAGAACCAGCAGTTGATGTAGATTTGAATCGTCCAATGGCAGTAATTTTGGCAGAATTATCTAAATATCCAATTAAAACACGATTGAAATTAAACGGAACTCTAATTGTAGCTAGAGATATTGCTCATGCAAAAATTAAAGAAATGCTAGACGCAGGAAAACCAATGCCAGAATATTTTAAAAATCATCCTGTATATTATGCTGGACCTGCAAAAACTCCAGAAGGAATGCCATCAGGGAGTTTTGGACCAACAACAGCTGGACGAATGGACGTTTATGTGGAAGAATTTCAAAAAACTGGCGGAAGTATGATTATGCTTGCAAAAGGAAATCGAACCAAAGAAGTAATGGAAGCGTGTAAAAAATATGGTGGATTTTATTTAGGTTCAATTGGTGGTCCAGCCGCAATTTTAGCTCAAGATAATATTTTGAAAGTTGAGGTTGTAGATTTTGAAGAACTCGGAATGGAAGCCGTAAGAAAAATTACAGTAAAAGATTTCCCAGCGTTCATCATTACTGATGATAAAGGGAATGATTTTTTTGCAAATCTTTAAGTATTAAGATTGTTGTATTAAGTATTAAGACAAAACCTCAAAGTTTTTTTTAGACCTTTGAGGTTTTATAATAAATTAAAAATATGCCTTTTAAAGAAACATTTTTAGAGTTTTATACCAAAGTTAAAATCAGTTTAGAAGATGGTACTTTTGCCAAATTAACTTTTGCAAAAACTATTGGAAATACAGAATTGATGAATATTTATGTTCGTCCAATACTAGATGAAAATGTATTGAAATTGGAGTTAAAATTCAAGTTCCAGCAAGAAGAATTAATAGAAATTCATGAAATTGATTTGGCATTTTACAGATTGCTGGAATTTATAAACAATCCATTTTTATCAGCAATTTTATTTACTACAGAATTTGATTTGACGTATAAATTGAATAAAAAACGTGCAATAAGCATTGTTGAACAATTTCCTAATTTTACTCATGCATCGCCTGTAATTATTGATTATTTGGGAAGTAAGAAATAATTTAGTTTGTCATTTCGACGAAGGAGAAATCACATAATCTGAATAACTTGATGAGATTCCTCCTTCGTCGGAATGACAAAAAATTAATCAATAATCATTTCTGGAATTTCTCCTTCAATAATTAATTCTGCTTCGGTTGATGCAATGATGTATTCAACAGAAACACCTGGTGCTCTTTCTAATAATTTAAAACCTTGTGGTGTAATTTCTAAAACAGCTAATTCTGTAACTACTTTTTTCACGCAACCAACTCCAGTTAATGGCAAGCTACATTTTTTAAGAATTTTACTTTCGCCTGCTTTATTAACATGCATCATGGCAACAATAATATTTTCGGCAGAAGCCACTAAATCCATTGCGCCACCCATTCCTTTAACCATTTTTCCTGGTATTTTCCAATTTGCAATATCTCCATTTTGAGAAACTTCCATGGCTCCAAGAATTGTTAAATCTACATGTTGCCCACGAATCATTCCGAAACTAAAGGCAGAATCAAAGAAACTTGCTCCAGGTAAAGTTGTAATAGTTTGTTTTCCTGCGTTGATTAAATCGGCATCTTCATCTCCTTCATAGGGAAATGGTCCCATTCCGAGAATTCCATTTTCACTTTGAAATTCAACATCAATACCTTCGGGAATATAATTGGCAACAAGTGTTGGAATTCCTATACCAAGATTTACGTAATAATTGTGTTTTAATTCTTTTGCAATACGTTTTGCAATTTGATTTTTATCTAATGCCATACTTAGAAAATTTTTCTTACTGTGCGTTGTTCAATTCTTTTTTCATATTTTTCGCCTTGAAAAATTCTGTTTACAAGAATACCTGGAATATGAATCTCGTTAGGATTTAAACTTCCTGCTGGAAGTAATTCTTCTACTTCGGCAATTGTAATTTTCGCTGCACCACACATACAAGGATTGAAATTTCTTGCTGTTCCTTTAAATATTAAATTTCCTGCTTCGTCACCTTTCCAAGCTTTTACTATGGCAAAATCTGCTTTAAAAGCATTTTCCATCACGTGCATTTTGCCGTTGAATTCGCGTGTTTCTTTTCCTATTGCTACTTCTGTGCCAAAACCTGCTGGAGTAAAAAAAGCTGGAATTCCTGCTTGTGCTGCTCTGCAACGTTCTGCCAATGTTCCTTGGGGAATAAGTTCGACATCCAACTCTCCTGAAAGCATTTGACGTTCAAATTCTGCATTTTCGCCAACATAACTTGAAATCATTTTTTTGATTTGTTTTTGTTGTAACAACAATCCCAATCCAAAATCGTCTACACCTGCATTGTTAGAAATACAAGTTAAATTTTTAGTTTGTTTTTTAACCAATTCGTTAATACTATTTTCTGGAATACCACAAAGACCAAAACCGCCAAGCATTATGGCCATATTATCTTCAATTCCTTGAAGTGCTTCTTGAACTGAATTTACTTTTTTATTAATCATAATCTAAGCTAAGAATTATACTAAATGCTATAATGTTTAATTTATGTACTAACCATTCTGTTGTTTTAGCCCTGATAAAAGTGAAAATCCTTTATTGTTTTTCTTTAAAACAATAAAGATTGTAACGTATAGCAGGAATAGCTTCTACAAGCCAAACTCATCGGTGTTTTGTTCATTGGTATTTGTAGAATCTTTTTGAGTTTTTTTTCTATATTTACTTTCACCGCCACTACCATTACAGTCTATTTTTATTGAAATGTTTTCGGGTTCTTCAAAATTGTCATTAGAAATTTGAAGTTCTTTATCGGCATAACATTTTTCCATAAAATATCCCCAAATTGGCAATGCTGCTGTTGCACCTTGACCATAAGTTATACTTTTAAATCGTGCAGAACGATCTTCGCAGCCAACCCAAACGCCAGTAACTAAATTTGGAACGATACCAATAAACCAACCGTCGGATTGATTTTGAGTTGTTCCTGTTTTTCCAGCAATTGGATTTGTAAAAGAGTATGGATAACCTGTCCATCGATTGCTTCCACCACCACCACCAGTTGTTCTTAAACGTTCACCAGAACCACCTTCGGTAACACCTTCTAATAATTTTATCACCGCAAAGGCAATATCCTTATTTAAAACATCGTGAGATTCAGGAATTGGTTCGTATATTATTGTTCCGTTTTTATCTTCAATTCTTGATATAAACTGAGGTTTTATATAAACACCTTGATTGGCAAAAGTGCTGTAGGCAGCAACCATGTCATGAACTGTAATATCAACTGCTCCAAGAGCAATTGCTGGTTGAATTGGTATTTCTGAGGTTACACCAAGTTTATGGGTTAGTTCTACTACAGCTTCTGGACCAGTTTTATCAATTAATTTTGCTGATATGGTGTTGATTGAATTGGCTAAAGCTTTTTGCAAGGTTACCATTCCGCGATATCTTCCATCGGAATTTCTTGGTTCCCAATTTTCTTGAACATGATGACGTCCTTTTCTTATCATTACTGGACCATCAAGCATAACATCGCATGGCGATAAACCAAGTTGTTCAATTGCTGTTGCATAAACAAATGGTTTAAAGGTTGACCCAACTTGACGAGCACCTTGACCAACGTGATCATACTGAAAGAATTTATAGTTTATTCCTCCAACCCAAGCTTTTACTTGTCCAGTTTGAGGTTCCATTGACATTAATCCTGATTGTAGAAAATGTTTGTAATAACGAATGGAATCTAAAGGTGTTATTATTGTATCTTTTTCGCCTTTCCAAGTAAAAACTGTCATTTTAGTTTTTTTACTAAAGGAAGCAATAATTTCTTCGTCAGATTTATTATCGGCTTTAAGAATGCGCCATCTTTCGGAATTTTTCATTGCTTGAGTGATAATTTTATCAGTTTCTGCAGTGGTTATGTTTACGAAAGGGGCATTTTTATTATTTCTTTGTTGTATCCAAAATTCTTCTTGAAGATTTTTTATATGTGCTAAAAGTGCTGCTTCAGCGTGTTCTTGTATTTTAGAATCTATAGTTGTGTAAATTTTTAATCCATCGCCATAAATATCATATTCATCTCCGTTGGGTTTTTTATTTTCTTTAACCCAGTTTTTCATGTAGTCTCGAAGGTATTCTCTAAAATAAGTAGCAGTTCCGTCAAGATGACTTTCGGGATGAAAGTCTAGTTTTATTGGGTTTTTAGATAAAATTTCTTTAGCACTCTCTTCTAGATGCTTGTTCCTAACAAGTTGACCTAAAACAATATTTCTTCTTTTTATGGCTTTTTCTGGACGACGTACTGGATTAAAAAGAGAAGGATTTGTTAACATTCCTACTATTAATGCACTTTCTTCTACTTTTAAATCTCTAGGTTCTTTGCCAAAGTAAACTTTTGAAGCAGATCGAATACCTACTGCTCCGTTAACAAAATCAACTTGATTTAAATACAATGCAATTATCTCTTCTTTGGTATATTGTCTTTCTAGTCGAACTGCAATTATCCATTCTTTGGCTTTTTGTACAATTCTAAAAGGAAGAAATTTAGATCCTTCACCATGAAATAATAATTTGGCTAACTGTTGAGTAATAGTACTTGCGCCACCATCTTTTCCTAATTTTACGGCTGCACCAAAAGTTCTTCTTGCATCGATTCCTGAGTGTTCATAAAATCGTTCATCCTCTGTAGAAATTAATGCGTCAACTAACGATTTAGGTAAATCTTTATATTTTATAGCAGTTCGATTTTCATTATAAAATTTACCTAAAGTTACTCCATCAGATGAGATTACTTCAGTAGCAAGATTAGATTCTGGATTTTCTAATTCCTCAAATGATGGCATGGCACCAAATAATCCCCAAGATGCTAACAGGAAAAACAGAAAAACACCTCCAATAGTATAGAAAAACAATCTCCAAAATTTTCTTGAATAATATTTAATATCTTTTATAGTTGAATTATTTTTAGGTTGTGTCATAATTTTTTAATCTAATGATTCTATTCTAAATCCTATTTCTGTTATTCCTTTTAAATCATTTACACCGGCAACTTTACCAGTTTGTCTAACTGCTTGTTGAATTTTAATATTATAATCTCCTTTAAGAATAAAAGCCACTTTTTCTTTATAAAACAATTTACTTTCTTTAACATCTGAAAATCCGTCGCCCATTAAAGTTCCATCAGGATTAGCCATTTGGTATTCTAAAGTGTCAACAATTACTTTTTTGTTTGGTTGTTCTAACGAAACTATTAAAAATAAATTGCTAAAAGGATAGTCATTGTTGTCTCTAATATTTACAAATAAATTATACTTTTTTGTAGTTTCAAGTTGAGGCAATTTAAATTTTATAATACTGTCTTTGTGCCAAGAATTACCTACAGATTGATATTGGTCGAAAACACGACTATTATCACACGAAATAACTAAAATTGAGATTAGAAAAAAAAGTAATCTATTTATTATCTTCATTCTTTTTTATAATTATTGGTCTTTTAATTTGAGGTTTTTGATCTTTATTTGGATTTGTTGATTGGTTTGTAACTTGATTAGAATTTTGAATTTTATTTTTATTCTTATTTTTGTTTTTACTCTTTTTTGGTTGATCAAAACGTGTTAAACTTTCTTGTCCCATAGCGTTATTAAAGTTAACTTCTTGCTCGACAACTAGTTCAATTGCAAAATCTTCTAATGATGAAACTCTAATTTTTTGTTTATTTTGAGCAACTATTTCTCTAACATGTTCAATTTTTAAAACGTGCCAATTGGCAAAATTATCAGTGTAAGCAAACCACATTAAACCTTTAAAAATATCTTGTTTCTGGCAAATTGCATCGCCTTTTTCAGTATGTAACTTGGTTTCAAAATCCGGAAAATCTTTTAAAGCATCTAGATAAGTATCCAATTCATAATTTAAACAACATTTTAATTTACCACATTGTCCTGCCAACTTTTGAGGATTTAATGAAAGTTGTTGGTATCTTGCTGCTGATGTATTTACACTTCTAAAATCGGTTAACCAAGTAGAGCAACACAATTCGCGACCACAAGAACCAATACCACCAAGTCGCGCTGCTTCTTGACGAAAACCAACTTGCTTCATCTCAATTCTAGCTTTAAATGTTTGAGCAAATTCTTTAATTAATTGTCTAAAATCCACTCTATCTTCTGCTGTATAATAAAAAATTGCTTTTGATCCATCGCCTTGAAATTCAATGTCAGAAATTTTCATTTGCAATTTTAAAGCAATAGCAATTTCACGTGCTTTTACTTTCATTGGTTCTTCTTTATCTCGAGCTTCGCTCCAAATATCGATATCTCTTTGAGATGCTTTTCTATAAATTTTGGCAACATCAGAACTTGTGTGATCAACTCCTTTTTTCTTCATCTGAACTTTTACAAGTTCGCCTGTAAGAGTTACTATACCAACATCATGACCTGGCGAAGCTTCAGTAGCAACAATATCACCAATACTTAGAGTTAATTTTTCGGTGTTTCTATAAAACTCTTTTCTACCATTTTTGAATCTTATTTCAATGCAATCAAAAGGAGTTTGTCCGTTTGGCAAATTCATATTAGCCAACCAATCAAAAACGGTTAATTTATTGCAGCTGTCTGTGCCGCAAGTTCCATTATTTTTACAACCTTTTGGTGCGCCACCATCAGATGTTGAACAACTTGTACAAGCCATAATTATATAGGTAGTGTTGCATAATGCAACTTAAGTTTATAAAACGATTAATTGGTAAAGATAGTATTTTTAAAAAATAAATTCCAATTAAAATATTCCAAATTCCAATTACTAATAATACGTTAGAATTTGGAATTTTAAGATTCAGATTATAGCGTTTTATTCTAAAATCTTATACAATTTATCAGACAATCGAATTCTAAAAGGCAAATTCATAGTAACTTTATCGCCAATAGTTGCTATTTGTGAATCAATTCCATTTACCATCATTTTTTCTAAAACAACCTCTTGATTTCCTGTAGTTGGTCCAGAAATTAAAATTTTATCGCCAATTTTAATTTCGCCATTTTCTATTAAAAACAAAGCAACTTGTGGTTTTGGATAATAATGTTCGCCTTTGCCAATTAAGACTTTTTTAATTTTGATTTTTTGACGAATTTCTTTTGATTTATTTGCTACAGCTAATGATTTATCAGACAACAATCCAGAATTTTTAAATAATAATTTATCTGATTTTCCTTTTCTAAAAATCATATTACCATTTTTAACTCCTTTTCGCAAATTGACTTGCTCTACTAATGACATATTAATTATATCTCGACATTCAACTGAGCAACAATTTTTCATAACTTGTTTACATTCATCGCATTGAATAAATAATAAATGACAACCTTCGTTCTCACAATTCGTGTGATTGTCGCAAGCTGTTCTGCATTGATGACATTGTGAAACGATATCTTCGGTAATTCTTTCGCCAAGACGATGATCAAAAACAAAATTCTTACCAATAAATTTACTTTCTAAACCTTCTGCTTTTACTTGACGCGTATATTCTATAATTCCGCCTTCAAGTTGATAAACATTTTTGAAACCTTTATTTTTGAAATAGGCAGATGCTTTTTCACATCTAATTCCGCCAGTGCAATACATTAGCAGATTTTTGTCTTCCTTGTGGTCTTGAAGTTGTTCTTCAATAATGGGTAAACTTTCTCTAAAAGTTTCCACATCTGGTGTAATTGCATTTACAAAATGACCAATTTCACTTTCGTAATGATTTCGCATATCCACAACAATTGTATTCGGATTTTCTAATAAATCATTGAATTCTTTGGCTTTTAGATGAATTCCGATATTTGTAACGTCAAGTGAATCGTCATTCAATCCATCGGCAACAATTTTATCTCTAACTTTTATAGTCAATTTTAAAAATGAGTGGTCATTGTGCTCTACAGCAACATTCAACCGAATTCCTTTCAAAAATTCATACACTTCAATTGTGTCTTTAAAAGCATAAAAATGATCTGCAGGAAGTGAAAGTTGCGCGTTTATTCCTTCGGTAGCAACATAAATTCTGCCAAGAACGTCAAGATTGTTCCAAGCAAGAAATAAATTATCACGAAATTCTTTGGGATTTTCAATTTTAGAATACGCATAAAAAGACAACGTAAGTCGTTGTTTTCCAGAATTGTCAATTAATTCTGCTCTTTCTTCTGCGCTTAAGGTGTTGTACAGTTGCATACTATAAACTTTAAGATTAGAAATATTTGAACTCTAAATGGAAGAATTCGCGTGCAAAGTTAATTTTTTTTATTTAACCACAAAGCGCACAAAGTATGCACTAAGTTCACAAAGAATAAAAAAAGAAAAAGCACTAAATTAATAGTGCTCTTTGTGCCTTCTTTGTGTACTTAGTGGTTAGAAAATTAACAGAATTCAGCGTAAGCATCTTTCAAATTTTCAGCAATCATTTCTGCTGGTCTTCCTTCTATGTGATGACGTTCTAGCATGTGAACTAATTCTCCATTTTTAAACAAAGCCATACTTGGTGACGATGGTGGAAAAGGAAACATGTGTTGTCTTGCAGCATCAACCGCATCTTTATCAACTCCTGCAAAAACCGTTACTAAATGATCTGGTTTTTTTGCTCCATCCAAACTCATTTTTGCGCCTGGACGAGCATTTCTTGCAGCACAACCACAAACTGAATTTACAACTACAAGCGTTGTTCCTTCTGCTTTTATTGCGTTTTCTACTGCTTCTGAACTATATAAGTCTTGAAAACCAGCGTCAGACAATTCTGCTCGCATTGGTTTTACCATTTCTTCTGGATACATATTATTTTAGATTTTTGATTAATGATTTTTGATTTCAGATGTTTTTGAAAACCAAAAATCTAACACAAAGGTAATGAGAATTTTTTTTTAAAGAATCATTCTAATCATAAAGATTTGTTATCGTTTTATAGAGAAATTAAAATTAAAAAATTCTTCCAAATAAAGCTCGAATAAAAACACCTTTCGGACATTTTAACATCACTTTTAAGTCTTCAAAAAAAGAAGTTTCTTCATCTAGAAATTTAAAAATTAAAGTCGGATTGCCTTTTTTGAATAAGGATGAAAACACTTTTGAACCTAAATCATTTCTTCTAAACAAAACATCTAAAAACAACAAATCATAGAACCAAAATTTATCTCTTTTATGAAATTTTCTGAAATCATTTTCCGATTGAAGAAACTGTACCAATTGCTTAGCTTTTTTGGTGGTATTTTTAAAAGTAAATCCTGTACTGGCTTTTGTCCAACCACCAACAGATCCAATATTTACAACATTTTGAGTATTGTGTTTCCAGAATTTATAACTCGTCATCGGTATATTTCCTTGCTCTTTTTCTACAATTTCATAGTCTGAAATCCCTAGTTTTTTAATATAATCTTGAATTTCATTTTCGTATTCTTCCTTTGGCAATAAATCCTCAGAAAATAAGGTATATTCTATCAAAGCTTCGGTAGAAGAAGTTGGAAGCACATACATAAAACGTGTATTGCCTTTTTGATTGACAGAAAAATCCATGAATGAAACTATGTCTTTATCGAAAACTTCTTCTTTAGATTTTATAAACCAACCAATAAAATGTTGAGATAAGAGTGGATATTTCTTCTGAGTATTTACAATTTCAGGATTGTAAATAGAGTTAAAAATTTTGTTACAAGTATAGTTTTGGATTTCTGTTTTTACGATGCAATGATTCTCAAGTTCATCAAAATCAATAACTTTTTGATTTATAAAATGAATATTATCTTGTTCAGCAATTAAATCAAAAACCAGATTATAAAAATCCAAACCACGAAGCATATTATAAGCATAAGGTTTTAAATCTAAATTTCGTCTAAAATTTTCATCTGCAAAAAGTGCAATTTTCCATTTTTTAGAAATAATACTATCAAATGATGAAAGTTTATCATCCCAAAAACACCAAGTTCTATCATTGCTTTTTTTTGGATTTTCGTCCAATAATAAAATGGTTTTATCACTAAATTTTTCAGACAAAATCATTTCATAAACCGTCATCAAAGCCGATAATCCTGAACCAGTAAAAATATAATGATAATGTTGCATATTAAATTCTAAACGAAAATCCGAAGGCAAAATAATGGTATGGTGCATTTTTAGTTACGCCAATTCCCGAAGACAAATCTAACATAAAATTATTGTTTATCAAATAAGTAATTCCGGCGTCAAAATTATGATTGGCTTTGTTTTTTTGTGGCGCAAATCCAAATAATTCAATGTAAGAACCGAATTTTTTTGTTATAGAATATCCAGTTGTTAATGTATATAAAAATGTTGGCTCGGCAGATAATCCGTCCCATTCTGCTCCCAAATTATAACTTAAACTCATTTTTTTTGATAAAGTGTGCTGCATAACAAAACGAAATTCTGGAGCATAAAATTCATTTTTGTATTTTGTTGATGCTGCATTTGGCAAACCTATAAGTGCAATAAACGATGTTTTGGGAACTATACCTTTTTCTTCTGATAATTTTACTTTGAAACCTACATAAATTGGAAGTAATCCATCTTGTTTTTCATAAATAACTTTTTCAGAAGTAAATTCGGTAATCAATCGCAATTCGAAGTTTTCATTTACACCATATTTCCATAACACAGTTGGTAATGTGTTGGTTTTACTAAATTTGTTATTTTTTTGAAACGTAAAACCAGTTTCTACTTGAAACATTCCTTTGGGAACTATGGCTGGCGTTTCTGTTTGATCTGGTCTATCTGCTTGAATGGGTTCAGTGGTTTGAGCTACAACAAATTGTGTAATCAAAATCAGAAATAAAAAGATACTATTTTTCATTAAAATTAATATTTAGACAAAACTAAAAAAATATTTACTTATATCAAATTTATTTTTATATTTGTTCTTTGAAAAAAAATATTGTTATGAGTAAATCATTAGAAGAAGTAAACGAAAGTGTTTCAACACAAGGTAAAACAACGGTTTTTAGAAAAATAATAGCTTTTTTTGGTCCAGCTTATTTAATTTCTGTTGGTTATATGGATCCAGGAAATTGGGCTACTGATTTAGCTGGCGGAAGTCAATTTGGGTATTCTTTACTTTGGGTTTTACTTATGAGTAACATTATGGCGTTGCTTTTACAAAGTTTAAGCGCACGATTGGGAATAGTTACACAACGCGATTTGGCGCAAGCATCACGAGAAACTTATTCTAAATTTATTAATTATATACTTTATTTTCTTGCTGAAATTGCTATCGCAGCTTGCGATCTTGCTGAGGTTTTAGGAATGGCAATTGGTTTGAATTTACTCTTCGGGATTCCGTTACTTCAAGGCGTTGTTATTACGGTTTTAGACACCTTTTTATTATTATTTTTAATTAATAAAGGTATCCGAAAAATGGAAGCTTTCATAATTGCATTAGTAGCCATAATCGGATTTTCTTTTATTTTCGAAATGATATTTGCTCAACCAGAAGTGGGTAGCATTCTTAAAGGTTTAATTCCAAGTCTTCCAAGTGAAGAAGCACTTTATATTGCCATAGGAATTATTGGCGCAACGGTTATGCCACACAATTTATATTTACATTCTTCACTGGTTCAAACTAGAAAATTTGATCGAAGTAAAACAGGAATTAAACAAGCTTTGAAGTATAATTTTATCGATTCTACAATTGCTTTAAATCTTGCTTTTTTTGTAAATGCAGCCATTTTAATTTTGGCAGCAGCCACATTTTACAAAAATGGTTTGTTTAAAGTAGCTGAAATTCAAGATGCTCATCGACTTTTAGAACCCATGTTGGGAACACAATGGGCACCCATTTTATTTGCAGTTGCATTAATTGCTGCTGGACAAAGTTCTACAATTACTGGAACTCTGGCTGGTCAAATCATTATGGAAGGTTATCTTAATTTGCGAATTCAACCTTGGGTAAGACGCATTATTACTCGTTTAATTGCCATAGTTCCTGCAGTAATTGTCATTTCAATATTTGGCGAAAGCGTTACAGGAAAAATGTTGATTTTGAGTCAGGTAATTTTGAGTTTACAACTTGGTTTTGCCATAATTCCGTTAATACATTTTGTTTCAGATAAATCTAAAATGAAAGGTTTTCATATTTCTAAAATCACTCAAATTGCAGCTTGGTTAATTGCAACAATA